>CAUTJK010000002.1:0-207285 GCA_963538815.1 uncultured Candidatus Saccharibacteria bacterium
GACATCAAGAAGCTCAAGGAGCTAACTGGCATTGGCCTGACCGATGCTAAGAAGGCGCTGGTGGAGGCCGAAGGCGACTTCGACTCAGCACTCAATGCCCTGCGTAAAAAGGGCCTGACCAAGGCGGAGAAAAAGGGCGACCGCGAGACCCGCGAAGGGTTGATCGAGAGCTATGTCCACAGTGGTCGGATCGGCGTGGTGGTCGAGGTCAACTGCGAGACAGACTTTGTGGCCCGCCTGCCTGAGTTTAAGGAATTTGCACACCAGATTGCCATGCAGGTTGCTGCGATGAACCCACGCTATGCTACAATGGACGATATCCCAGCTGAGGTGTACGACGCCAAGAAGCAGGAGTTTCTCACCAGTGATGCTTTGGCAAGCAAGCCTGAGGCAATGCGTGACCAAATCGTTGAAGGGCAGCTCAAGAAGCACTTTGCCGAGCAGGTCTTGGCCGAGCAAGCCTTTGTGCTCGACGACAGCAAGACCGTTGGCCAGCTCATCAAAGAGCAGGTGGCACTGCGCGGCGAGAATGTCCGCGTTAGCCAGTTCAAGCGGATTGAGCTGGGCGTGACAGAGTAGTCACGAGAAAGTAAGCTTTTGCGTAGCGAGTGGCACGAAATGTATGCCACTCGCTTTTTTGTGGTTTCATCCGCACCTCCTCCTATCGACTGCGCCATGCGGGTGGAGTGCAAAAGAGATGGTGATAACCACTGGTACTTTATAGTTTTTTTGTATGCCCTCACGGGCAAGCTCACTACACCGAAAATGTTCCGGCCAGATGCCGCGAGGAGCTTACCCGTTCGCGTATTTGCTGGCCTCCATATATTTTCTTGTGCAGTGAGCTTGCCCGTGAGGGTTCTGTACCGATTCTAGAATTATGAATTAAGACCGAGATGAGCAATGACTGAAAGATGCTTCACTCAAATAGTATTTTATCTGGCAAGCGCCCGCAACAATGCTGGCTATTTTTCTGCAAACTCTCCTCATGCCATAGTAAATAATGGTACAATAAAGGAAAACCAAGAAGGAGATCGCGATGTTTGATACCACCCCCTACGAAGAAAAGATGAACCATGTGCTAGAGCACCTGGAGGAGCGCCTGGGGAAGATCCGCACGGGCCGGGCTCACGCGAGTATGCTTGATGGCATTATGGTTGAGGCGTATGGCACCAGTATGCCGCTCAACCAAGTGGCCAACGTGACAGCACCAGAGGCAACACTGCTGCAGATCACGCCATTTGACCCAGCTAATTTGCAAAAGATTGCGAGCGCCATCCGAGCCGATCAAGCGCTTGGCCTTAACCCGAGCGACGATGGTCACGTCGTCCGTGTGCCAGTGCCGCCACTGACAGAGGAGCGCCGTAAACAACTGGTTAAGCAAGCTAGCGAGAAGGTAGAAGAAGCACGCATCGCCCTGCGTGGGGTACGCCAAGACGCCCTGAAGGACGCCAAGCGCCGCAAAGAAGCCAAGGAGCTGAGCGAAGATGACGTGAAGGCGGTGGAGAAGGAGATTGATCGCCTCATGGCGCAGCACCAAGCCACAATAGAAGCCGCCTTTGCCGCTAAAGAGAAGGATATTTTGACGATTTAATGATGCGCTCTCTGTTGACGTACGCAACCAACCACCCATCATGGAGCCAGGCATGAGTGCTACCACGCACTTGCCGCAACATGTGGGCTATATCGTGGATGGCAACCGGCGTTGGGCCAAGCAGCGTGGCCTCTCTGCCCAAGAGGGGCACAGCGCGGGCTACGAGAAGCTGCGCGATATTGCCCTTACTACCATCGAGCGTGGCGTGCCCTATGTCAGCGCCTATATCTTTAGCACCGAGAACTGGCACCGCAGCGGCCCAGAGGTCAAGCACTTGATGAATCTGCTGGTGACGATGCTCGACCAAGACCTGCCGATCTTCATCGAGCATGGGGTGCGCATCCGCGTGGCAGGGACGCGCCTGCGCCTAAGCCGGCGGGTCAAGAAGGCGATCGATGCTGCTGAGACTGCCACCAAGGATTTGCAGCAGGGCACGATGGTGCTGTCGTTTAATTATGGTGGGCAGCAGGAGATTATCGACGCGGTCAATCGCTTGCGTAAAACGCTCTCGGTTCATAAGAAAGTAACAGCCCAGATCTTTGAGCAATTTTTGTATACACCAGATGTGCCGCCGTGTGATTTGATCGTTCGCACCAGTGGTGAGCAGCGGCTGAGCAACTTCATGCTGTGGCGCAGCGCCTATAGCGAGCTGCTGTTCTTGGATAAGCCATGGCCAGATATGACACACGCCGACGTCGATGCTTTGCTGGCCGAGTATGCCCGGCGGCAGCGACGCTTTGGAGGATAACGAAGGAGGAATATGGAAATAGTCATTGGTATTATTATTGGGGTAATCGCACTGACGCTACTGGTGGCAACGCACGAGCTAGGCCACGGCATTGTGGCGCGGCGCAATGGTGTGGTGGTGGAGGAATTTGGCATTGGCTTTCCACCGCAGGCCTATAGCAAAGTGATCAAAAAAAGTATTCTGGGCGAGAATGTCCGCTTCTCGCTCAACTGGCTGCCGCTGGGTGGCTTTGTTAAGCTGCAGGGCGAGCACGATGCGGCCGATCAGCCTGGTGATTATGGTGCAGCGACCTTTTGGCAGAAGACCAAGATCTTGCTGGCTGGCGTGACCGTCAACTGGTTAACTGCGGTGGTGCTCCTCACTGGCCTCGCCTGGGTGGGCTTGCCCAAGATGATCGACAACCAATTTTACCTACCAAGCGATGCAGTGGTGAGCAACCACCCAGTGCAGCTGGGCACACTTACTCCTGGCTTGCCCGCTGCCAAGGCAGGCCTCCGTCAGGGTGATGCAATTAACCAGCTGGCTGGGCAAACGGTGCGTAGCACGACCGACCTCGCGCACTTTGCCAGCCAGCACAAGGGCGAAACTGTGCCTGTGGTGTACACCCGCGGTGATAAGCAAGCCACTGCCATGGTGGCGCTGCGCAAGGATAATCCCGACCGCAAAGGCTACCTAGGGGCAGAGCTTACCAAGCAGCAAGATACGATCCGCGCCACCTGGTCGGCACCGATTGTCGGTGTGGTGACAACAGCGCAGCTTACTAGAGTGACGCTCCAAGGCCTGGGTGATATGGTGGTAAATCTCGCCACCAGTCTGGTGCAGCAGTTTAGTAGCGACAGCGCGACGAGCCAGCAGGCCAAGCAAAACTTATCGCAAGTGGGTAATGCTGTGGCTGGCCCGGTGGGGATCTTTGCCATTATCTTCCCAGCGGCGGGGCAGGCTGGTGTGGTGCATGTGCTGCTGCTGACGGCGATCATTGCGTTATCGCTAGCGGTGATGAATATCTTGCCCATTCCGGCGCTCGATGGTGGCCGCTGGACAGTGATGGCGATCTTCCGCCTGCTGCGCAAGCCACTCAGTAAGCAGATGGAAGAGAATATCCAAGCGGCTGGCTTCTTGTGTTTGCTTGGCTTGATTGTGCTCGTGACGATTGCTGATATCGGGAAGTTGGTGCACTGATGCAGGCTATGCAGTGTAGCAGGGCAGAGCGTTATCGTGGAGGTTTGCACCGCGGAGGGATGTGGTTGCACAATCACGTAATGGTAATACACAAGGAGTTCACTTCATGATACGTGTTGCTCTCCGACCTAAAGCTGCTCACTCCTCTCGGCCCAAAACGCCGCTCACGCCACGCCAGTGCCTGCTGCGCGTTGCCTCGTGGCTCGGTTGGCCGCTGTGGGTTTGGCTGAGCTTTATGGGGGCAGGGTTACTCTGTAGTGCAGTACTCTACCTTCTCTTTCATGGCCAAGAGTCGGTGCCGGTCTTGCCGCTTATCATGATGCAAACAGCGGTTTATGTGGTGGCGCTGATGCTACTGATTGGCCTACCATGGCTGGTGTGGCGCGCACGGCCCAAGGTACCAGCGAGCTTTCGCACCACCTGGTGCCAGCTTGGGTGGCGGCGCTCGCTGCAGTGGCGCGACTTTGGTTGGGCGCTGGTGGGCTTTATCATCTATATCGTGCTATCGATGATCGCGCTGGCGGCGGCCAAGCAGTGGCTGCCCGGCTTTGATGCGACTCAGGCACAAAATCTCGGTTTCAAGCAGCTCTATGGCGCAGAGCGCTTGCTCGCCTTTGCAATGTTGGTGGTGGTAGCACCAGTGGCCGAGGAGCTGGTGTTTCGCGGCTATTTGTATAGCAAACTCCACACTGCGCACATGCCATTGTGGCTTATTACAGTAGTGGTGAGTGGGCTCTTTGGTTATGTGCACGGCCAGCTCAACGTTGGCATTGATGTCGCAATGCTCAGCATCGTGCTGGTGGCACTGCGTCATACGACTGGTACAATATGGCCCGGCATTCTCATCCATATGCTCAAGAATGCGATTGCATTCCTGGCGATGTTTGTCTTTATGGTGGGGTAGGGAAGAGCTGGCTAGCGAGCTTAACTCAGAAATCTTATTTTGTGTCGATATCTTTTCTCCCGTATCAATACTAGAACCCCTCTTTCTTGGCATCTCTCTACTGGCGCAGGAGCTCATCGAACAAGAAAATATCTGGAGGCCAGCAACCAAATATACGGAAAAGCACCACCATTCTATCTGGCCGGAACATTTTCGGTTTGGTGAGCTACTGGGCCTGCGATGGTGTTTGAGGTGAAATTATGAGCACTGAGCCTGGCAGCCGCATGCCGCTTTTGCCAATATTGTGTTACTATAAGAGAGATTATGCGATTATCACACACCTTTACCCGTACCCGCAAACAAGCCCCCGCCGATGAGGTGGCGCACAACGCCCAGCTGCTGATTCGCGCGGGCTACGTGCACAAGACGATGGCCGGCGTCTATTCCTATACGCCGCTGGGCCTGACCGTGCTCGAGAATATCAAGCAAATCGTTCGCGAAGAAATGAACCGCATCAGCAGCCAAGAACTGCTGATGAGCACCCTGCAGCGCCAGGAGCTCTGGCAGGAGACTGGCCGCTGGAGCGATGAGCTGGTGGACGTGTGGTTCAAATCGCACCTGCAGGATGGTACTGAGGTCGGCTTTGGCTGGACGCACGAGGAGCCGATTATCGAACTGCTGCGCAGCTACCTGAAAAGCTACAAAGACCTGCCCATCAGCGTCTACCAATTCCAGAACAAACTCCGCAACGAGCTGCGCGCCAAGAGCGGCATCATGCGTGGACGTGAGTTTATCATGAAGGATATGTATAGCATCCACGCCAGCAAGGAGGATCTCGAGGCCTACTACCAAGCGGTCATTGAGGCCTATAAGCGCTGCTACCACCGCTTTGGCCTGGGGGATGACACCTACGTCACCTTTGCCAGCGGCGGGGCGTTTACCAAGTTTAGTCACGAATTCCAGACGATTTGCGCGGCGGGTGAGGACTACATCTACCTGCACCGCGGCCGCGACCTCGCCATCAACGAAGAAGTGGTGGACGAAGCCGTGCGTGAGCTTGGCATTGATAAGAGCGAGCTCGAGCGCGTCAAGACGGCCGAGGTGGGCAATATCTTCAACTTTGGCACCCAAAAATCAGAGGAGATGGGCCTGGTCTTTACCGGTGAGGACGGCCGCCAGCACCACGCCTACATGGGCAGCTACGGCATTGGCATCACCCGCGTGATGGGCGTGATTGTAGAGAAATTCGCCGACGACAAGGGCCTAGTGTGGCCCGAGGAAGTAGCCCCAGCCCGCGTGCACCTGGTGCAGATTGGTAAGGAGTCGGTCGCAGCGGCAGATGAGCTCTACGATACACTGCAGCAGGCTGGCATCACGGTGCTGTATGACGACCGCGCCGCCCGCCCCGGGGAGAAATTTGCCGACGCAGAACTCCTGGGTATGCCAACCCGCATTACGGTGAGCGATCGGCTGCTCGAGGCAGGAGAGTGGGAAGTTGTAGACCGCCGGACGGGTGAGCAGCAGCGCTTGACGACAAGCCAATTGCTTGCTACACTAGGTAACCATTGCGGAGCTTGTCGCAAGGCATAGCCATGCCCCTGGCTTGCCTCACCGACTTTGCAAGAAAGGAGTATGAAGATAATGAAAAAAACCTACCAGATTACTGATGCTGGCCGCCAAGAGCTCGAGGCAGAGCTGGAAGAGCTGAAGGGCCGCCGCGGCGAGATTGCCGAGAAAATTGCTGAGGCTCGCGACTATGGCGACCTGAGTGAAAACGCCGAGTACGACAGCGCCCGCGAAGAGCAGGGCGTGGTAGAGACGCGCATTGCCGAGATCGAGGAGATCTTGCTTAATGCCGAGCAGATCACCGCTCCAAGCACCGGCGCCATCCACCTGGGCAGCACCGTCTCCCTCGCCTCAGACGCTGGGTTAGAAAAGACCTATACTGTGGTAGGGCCGGTTGAGGCCGACCCGTTGGAAAATAAGATCAGCGATGAATCACCCCTTGGCCAAGCCTTGCTGGGCCACCGCGCGGGTGAGCAGGTGACGATCACCACCCCCAAGGGTGAGATCACCTACACCATCCAGCAGGTGCAATAAGCGTATCTCAACGATGAATACTAGGCCGAGCAGTGTGCGCTGCTCGGTTTTTGGTAGCACTGGCAGAGGTAGGGGTTGATTTGCACATGGCGCATGTCTCTGGCTCTTGTGGTTTATTTATGGTGTGCGTTTGCCTTTCTCCTATTGCATTTGCTTGATGGCGCGAGAAAGCTCATGGTGAGTGGCATGAGAAAGGCGCATATATACGCAAAAAGCCTAGTCTAATAGCGCTCAATCTGCGGGCAATGTGCAAGAACCATCCTCAACCATAAGCAATTCACCATCATTGCATTATCGGCGATGTTATGCTATGATAGGTAATCAACCATTAACAGCCCAAGGAGACCGACGATGGCTCGATACACACCACGACACGCACGTTACTCCCACAAGAAGCATACACATAATTGGCTAAACCATGAGCATAATCAGCCGAAATCTCAGCACGATACACCCTTAGCGCTGCGGCGGCTCACTGCACTGACGGCAGCTGCGGCAGCGCTGATTGGTGGAGGCTATCTTGGTCATCAGCACTACCACCATGGCGAGAAAACCCTGGTCGCAGTGGCACACCCTACCTCTGGTGAGCTGGCGGAGTATGCAGAGAACCCCTTTGTGACCGACCCGGCTACTGGCGAGACGCATTGCCGCGATACAACCCGCCAAGAGATATCTGTGACGGCAGAGAACCCACAAACAACCATAACAAACCCTGATGGCAGCACAACACGACTCACTATGGTAAAATTCTCGACGGGTGAACAAGAACGGACACAAGCGACACTGGTATATCCATTCAGCGCAGAAGGCGAGGCGCAGCAGGTGCCAATTGCCATTATGACTGGCCCAAGCGAGACTGGCAGTGGCGGCTCGAATATGCAGACATCGCCCCGCACTGGGCGCGTGGGTACAGATATACAGGCCTCGATGACTGCAGCTGGCCGTGGTGAAACAGCAATTGCATGTGCACCGCTGACTAAATAGGAGAGAGATTAGCTGCTAAGTGCCGCACTTCTCTAAGAACTTGGTAGAGTGGAGCCATGGAGCCGTTTCCCTAGTCGACAACCATCCCATTCTCCGCTATAATAGCAAGCAATTATGGCGACATTACAAGACTACCGAGACGAACGATTACGAAAATTAACTGCTCTGCGCGAGCTAGGCATCGACCCCTACCCAGCACACACTGAGCGTACACACGACTGTGCGACAGTGGTCACGCAGTACGACGAACTGGCTGGTCAGGAGGTGACGGTGGCTGGGCGTGTGGTGTCCATTCGCAGTTTTGGCAAATTGGCCTTCATCAAGCTGCAAGATGCGAGTGGCGAGGTGCAGCTTTACTTGCAGCGCGATACTATGGCCGAGCTCGATGCTCCGCGCGGTATTCTCGGCATGAAGCAGCTCAAGCTGCTTGATACAGGCGACTTTGTCGAGGCGACGGGCACGGTGCTAAAAACAAAGACGGGTGAGATTTCGGTTGGGGTGCGTGAGCTACGGCTGCTCACCAAAGCCCTGCGGCCACTGCCCGAAAAGCTGGAGAATAAAGAAGAGCGGTTTCGCCGCCGCTATGTGGATATGAATGTTAACCCGGCGGTGCGCCAGCGCTTTTACCGCCGCAGCACGTTCTGGCAGGCGACGCGCGATTACCTCAACCAACACGGCTTTACTGAGGTCAACGTGCCGGTGCTGGAGCACACCACCGGTGGGGCGGATGCCAACCCGTTTGTGACCCACATGGATGCGCTGGATGGCCAGCAGTTCTACCTGCGGATTAGCCACGAGCTGCCGCTTAAGCGCCTGCTGGGGGCCGGGTTCGAGAAGGTGTATGATATTGGCCCGCGCTTTCGCAACGAGAATTATTCGGATGAGCACCTGCCCGAGCACATCGCCATGGAGTGGTACGCCGCCTATTGGGACTGGCAGCAGGGCATGCGCTTTATGGAAGACATGTATAAGTATGTGCTGGAGCGAACCTTTGGTACGCTGCAGTTTACCCTGGGCGAGTTTGAGGTCGATATGAGCGGCCAGTGGCAGGTGTGGGACTATGCTGAGGTGATCCATAAGCACTACGGGATTGATGTGTATAATACGACAATCGAGGAAGTTGCTGCCAAGCTGAAAGAACATGGCCTAGAGGTAGAGAAGACCGATTCCATCCCGCGCGGCATCGATAAACTGTGGAAGAATATTCGCAAGACGGTGGCTGGGCCGGTCTGGCTGGTCAATACGCCCAAGTTTATCAGCCCGCTGTCTAAAACCAACCCGGATAACCCACAGACGGTGGAGCGTTTCCAGCCGGTGATTGCTGGCAGCGAGCTTGGCAATGGCTTTAGCGAGCTGAATGACCCGATCGATCAGCTGAACCGCTTTGTGGAGCAGCAACAAATGCGCGATGCCGGCGATGAGGAGGCCATGATGCTAGATATCGACTACGTAGAGATGCTGGAATACGGCATGCCGCCGGCCTGTGGCTGGGGCTTTAGCGAGCGCGTCTTCTGGATCTTCGAAGGCGTCACAGCGCGTGAGGGTGTGCCATTCCCGCAGCTCAAAAGCGACATCGACGAGACGACGCGGGCGGTATACCCAGGGGTGAAGCTGGATTAGAGCGGTAGCTGGGGCTATTAGCGCCTCGCATACTATACTCGTGCGGGGTGAGTGTGGGATTGCAGTAGCGCATGATAGGCTAGTTGTGTACCATCGTGCACGATTTGTACAATAAGCGTGTTAGCTATGATATAAGCACAGAAATAGCAAAACGCTCATTATTTTGGGCTGAATCTGGCCCGAGCGATAATTGGTAAGGTCTGATTGCTAATGCGCGTAATGAATACAAAAACATCCTTGCTGCAATGCAAAAGCTAGCGCGTGCAGTGTGAGCAGAGAAATCTCAGAAGGGGAGACCGTAGACTGCCGCAGTATGGTCACGAGAGCCCGTTTACGCAAAACAAAACCACCAGCAAGATCTGGTGGTTTTTGCACGCTCATCGCTACGAGCTAACCCGATACACTTGGTGGTCGCGGTGATGTGGGGTGCGAGGTGCCACTCTGGACGGCGATGGACGTGCCGCGGCTAGGTGCTGTGCTAGGGCGGTATGGCGGTGGAGTAGTGGTGCGTGGTGGGGCGCTCATTGCGAGGCCACCCAGGCCGCTGGCTGATGGGCTGCTTGGCGGAGGGGGTGTACCGCTACCACCACTCGGGCTTGGTGGTCCACCTGGAGGAGTGTTGCTATCTTTGTTACCCAGCTGCGTGGCGGCAGCATTCTTAGCACGATAACGCCGGATAAGGTAGAGAATAAGCGCGGCAATGCCAACCAAGAGAGCGAGCAGTGAGATGAGGATGAATACCCACAGTGGCTTGTCTTCGCCAGCGAGGAACTTGTCTAGGGTGACCTTGCCGATGTGGCGCACCATTGGCGGCTGCTTCTTCTCATCGGGCTTTTTGTCGGTGCGGCATTCTGACCAAATGGCATCGGGGTAGGCGGTGGCCAGCAAGTACCATGCGGTCGAGGCCACAGAGTAAGCATTCGTCATCTGGTTGGCTTCGTCGACATTGGTAACGTAGGGCCAAGCACCGTTAGCCCCTTGGGAGCGGTACGTTCGCTGGGCGCTGGCAGCGACTTCGTCTTTGTTGCCTGCGACGTTGTAGGCCTGAGTGACGCCGAATGTCCCTTCGAACCAGACGGTGGGGGTGTACGTGCCAGTGAGGTATGGAGTGTAACCCTGAGACCCGGCGCGGCTCATGGCAAAGTTGCGCGTGTAGGCTAGCGAGACCTTGGCTTTGTCGTACTCGCCGATTGCGTTGAGGAAGATCGAGCCCCAGCTGGAGGTGTCCAGCGCTTTGGCGTGGTCGTCAAGCCCTTGGTCGAAGCGGTTCTCGGCTTTGTTCCACAGCTTCTCCATAATGACTTTGGCCAGACTGTCGGCCTCTTGGCGGTAGCTAGCGTCGCCGTAGACTTGCGAGGCTCGCTCGTACACATGCCAGAGGTCGGTATTATGCTCGGTGGAGTGCCAGGCGATTTCGAACTGCTTGTTGTTATCGTCGTCATTGATGTTCGTGCCACCGCGGTAGAGGCCAGCACCGGGGCCGGATGTGCTTTTCTTGGTCTTGACCCAGGCCAAGGCAGAGCGCACCATGCTGCTGACGCCATTGATATCGCCAAACTTCTCTTGGTAGCGGATGAGCGCGTAGAGGACGAAGGCGACACCGCCAGTGTAGTAGCGGGCCTGCTGGTTGCTGGGGTCGAGCTGATGAGCGCTGGAGGGGAAGGCCCCGCGTGACCGGCCGGATTTGATCTGGATAGTCTTGAAGCCATTGACGAGCTGGTCTGCCATTGCTTTGTCGCCCGCACCAACCGCCACGAGTAGCGCCAGCGACTGATCGTACATAAATGAATAGTGCACGCGATGAGTGCCGTAACCATCCTGGCCAGGCGAGAACTCGTACGAGCGGATCAGCCCCGCAAGCTGTGGCTGGAAGTACTCAGCGAGGATCTTGTTGCTGCGCGTATCCACCAGACGCAGCATCTTGTGGCCCTTCTCGGTACCGGGGAAGCTAAAGGTGCGATTGGTGTTGGCAGCTTGCTTGGCAACGAGGTAGGTTTGGTCGGTAATCACGTAGGATTGGATCTCGACATTTTGGTACTCCGTGACGCGTGGCCAGCTCTCGCCGAGGGGTTGGCCGCTACTGGCATCGTAGAGACGGAAGCGCCACTCGCCACCAATGCTGCCATCGACTGGTGAGAGGTCGAGTGTCCAGCTGCCATCGCCCTGCACTTGGGCAGGGGTGACCTTGCCTTGCTCGTACTCGGCATCGGTAGCGCGAAAGGCCTTGACGACGCGGCTGCCACCGGTGGGTGCTTTGCCCGAGACTTTGCCGCGGTAGGTGCCTGGCACAGATGATGGTGAGGTGACAGAGAGGGGTGTGGGATTACCAGTGGCATAGCTACCACTGTTCTTGAGCTGGAATGAGCCCTTTATCTCGCCAGTGTAGTCTGTGCCGTACTGCTTGGCGGCGGTGATGGTGCTGCCATCGCCAGCGTTGCGGATGGGCTGCATGAGGCCGCGGAGGTTGGCCAGGGCCTTGGCAGCACGGGCTTTGTCGGTCGGGGAGCTCAGCGCTGTAGTCTTAAAGCGCATCGTGTTGGGGTCGCAGATGTCGGGCTTGTCGTCTTTTTTGGTGGATGAGTTAGAGCCAGGATTCGTGGCGGGCTCGGCCATGGCTACTTGGTGCAGCTGCACAAAGCCAACTGCCAGTACCACCACTGCTGCCACGCCTGCAAACCGAAAATCCGTCCAATATCGTCTCACTCCTGCTATACTCCTCACCTCGCCAATTAGCCACTAGGTATTGCCTGTGAGTATAGCATAACCATTTGCAATATCACAGCATAAGCGGTATAGCTTGAACAGAGATTAACAGAGGTGGAAGGAAGTGATTGGCGGGGATATTTGATGGTGTACGAGAGCGATGCTCGCGTTTGACATTCCTCGCCGCATGGCGCACAATCGATGTATGAGAATGACACGCGTTATATCTGCAATCGGTGTCTGCTTGGTGCTGCTGGGCACCGCGCTCGGGGCAGTGCCAGTGCAGGCCGACACATCGGTACGAGCCTATTCATCATCGAGCAGTAGTAAAGATAATTTCACCATTACCAAATATGCGGTCGATATGGAGCTTGGGCGCGATAGCGAGAAGCGCTCCACCCTCAAGACGAAGCTCACCATTACAGCAAACTTCCCGCCAGAGCAGAACCATGGCCTTGCGCCAGAGTTCGTTACGCAGTACAAGGGCCACCACACGAGCTTTGCGCTTGGCTCGGTGCAGGATGAGAATGGTAATGATTATGAATATAGTTGGTCGGGCAACACCCTGCGCATTGGCAACAAAGATACGTATGTCTCGGGCAGCAAGACGTACGTCATTACCTACACCCAGCGCGATGTGACGTGGAACTATGGCGACACACAGAAGAATGAGTTCTACTGGGATGTGATTGGCACATCGTGGCGCGTGCCCATTAGCAATGCCACCGCCACGCTCAAGCTAAGCCCCGAGCTTGCCGCCATCAGCCGGACGACACCACAGTGTTACACTGGCAAGCAAGGGAGTCGCACCACCTGCACCGTCACGTCACCAAGCGTCGACACCATAACTGCCTCAGTGGGTTACCTTGCGCCATATGCTGGCATGACGCTGGCAGTAGGCTTCCCGCAGGGGACGTTTGCGGAGTATAAGAAGACGCCCGGGGAGGTGTTTCAAGAGCGGCTGGAGGCGTTCCTTCCACTTATATTCTTTGTGAGTATGCTGGTGCTGGGGCTTTCCTCGAGCCTGGTGTATTGGCTCCATCAGCGGGCGATTGGCCGGAGCAAGGAGCTAGGGACGATTGTGCCAGAATACTTGCCACCGCCGAGCACGAGCGTGACGACAGCGGCGGAGATCGTGCGGCCATTCCGGATGGTGAAGGGCTCAGCTATGGTAGCGCAGATGATCGACTGGGCGGTGCGGCACTACATTCGTTTGATTGAGGTCAAGCCCAAGACGTTCTTCTCGCGGGCACAGTACGAGCTTGAAGTCGTCAAGGATGTCAGTAGTCTTCACCCTGAGGAGCAAGAGATCCTGGGCGATATCTTTGGTCACCTGCCTGCGGTGGGAGAGCGCATCAACCTCAAGACGCTGCGCAACAATACCTCCTACGCCTTCCGCCTGAGTGATAATGCCAAGAAGCTCGATAATCTCATCGACCACACCTACAAGCTGCGCGACACAAGCCGGCGGGGCACACGGGGCTTCCGCATCCTTGCAGGTGTGCTGGGTACGCTGGTGCTGCTGCTATGTGCAGCCACGATGTTTGTGCCGTTCCTCAGCGGACTGCAATTCCTCTTCTTCCCGGGGGTCTTTATTGTGATTATCATTGGTAAGCTGGGCTTTGCTAAGCCACTGTCGGACAAAGGGCTGGCGTTGCGCCGCTATCTGCTGGGGCTCAAGATGTATATCCGCTACGCTGAGGCCGACCGCCTACGCCTGCTACAGAGCCCTGAAACTGCTGAGAAGGTGGATATTGGTGATCACGCCCAGCTTGTCAAACTCTACGAGCGGGTATTGCCCTATGCCGTGCTCTTTGGCCAAGAGAAGCAGTGGAGCCAGCAGCTGGGGCAGTACTATGAGGAAGTAGGCACGCAGCCCGATTGGTATGCTGGCCAAGGTGCCTTCAATGCAGCAATGTTTGTCTCGAGTATGAGTAGCCTGTCCGATTCTACTTCTGTTGGCTCGAGCGACTTCTCGTCGTCCAGTGGCGGCTCGACTGGTGGTGGCTTCTCTGGCGGCGGCGGAGGCGGCGGAGGCGGCGGCGGGTGGTAAAGCCTCCTGCTTTGCTTGCTTCAGTGCGCATCTATTGTTCAGTCTTTCTTCTGTAAAAACAAAGAAGCGGCCATTCTCTCGTCGTGGTCGCTTCTGAGTGTAAGAACGAAAATAGATCGGCCACAAACATAGCCCACCAACCATGCTCAAACTGAACCCGGATATACCTCAACCCGAGAGTGCGCGACAGGCACTGCGATCAGATTGAGACATGGTTTAGTGAGCTATGTTGGTGGGCTTTATTGGCCCTGGCTGCGGTGCTTCTTGTCCCATAGAGCCACGAAAGAGAAGAAAGCAAAGGTAGCGCAGATGACCGACATGTGGATCATCGCAAGGATAGCCACGTCGAGTGGCTGTCCCGTGTCAATTGGTGTGCGATGCCATAAGTATATGCCGATGACGCTTGAAGCAATGCCAACGAAAATGTTCGCGAGCGTATAGCGCCTGAGCGCTTGATAACACTCGTGTATCTCGAGCATGCTGCTAAGAAAGACACCAAACACCGTCAGTGGCAATGCAATAATTATAATTATTGCGGACAACGTTTCCGGTCTCACTTTCCCCATCTCCTTCTAGAGGTAAGCCCAAAGCCAGGAGCGACTCTTCGCTCCAAGACAGACTTTGAGCAAAAAGTTAATATATATATATCAATATATGAACCCTGTGTCAAATTTTGCCAGCTCGAGTCCCAAAATCTCACTGTCAACAATCGTGCGTGGCTTTTAGATACAGACTGGCGTGATCACTATTTTTTATTTCCGGCTTGGTGCTTTGTGGCGAACTTGGTATACTTGGTACGAGACATAAGGAAAACACATCATGGATTGGCTGCATATTATTATTCTTGGCATTGTCGAGGGGATTACCGAGTTTTTGCCCATCTCGAGTACGGGCCACTTGATGCTGGCAGAGAAGTTGCTGGGCTACTCGGTGAGTGACCCGGGGCTTGTCGCCTTTACAGCGGTGGTGCAGATTGGGGCGATTGCTGCGGCGATTGTCTATTTCTGGCAGGACATTTGGCGTATTGCCTCGGCCTGGTGTGCTGGCGTGGTGAACCCGCGGACGCGGACGTTTCACTACCGAATGGGGTGGTATGTCATCATTGGCTCGCTGCCGATTGCAGTGGTTGGTTTGCTTCTTAAGGATACGATTGAGACGGTACTGCGTGGCCTATGGTTTGTCGCGGCTGGGCTGATGGTTTGGAGTGTTGTACTGTTTTTGGCCGACCGCCGAGGACGTGAGACACGCCATGAGCGCAACCTCACCTGGCGCGATGCTATGGCAATGGGCCTGATGCAGTGCTTGTCACTCATCCCGGGGGTGTCACGCTCGGGGGCGACGATTGCCTCGGGGTTGTTCCGCGATATCGACCGCACCACTGCCACACGGATGAGCTTCTTCCTAGGGATTCCGGCATTGATGGCAGCTGGTGGGCTGGAGGCCATCACACAGTCGCACCAGATTGGCCGCTTGATTGGTTGGCCACAGATGATACTGGGGATTATTATATCCTTTGTGGTGGGATATGTGGCAATCTCGTGGCTGCTGCGCTTTGTCTCGAGTAATTCATTTGATAAGTTCGTCGCTTACCGCTTGGTGCTGAGTACATTACTCATCATCCTACTTGCAGTGGGTGCGTTGGCACCGGTGTAATTTCTCCATGCTTGTTTTCAGACGTACCTCACGTCCTATTGAGCAGGGGAGTGAATCTTTTTTGAAGACATCGGCCTTCTAGAGATCACGCTCAAGATCGTTTGGCGTTTCGTTTGAATGAGTATAGTGGTGTTTTTATGGCAACGCGTTTTTGTACTCCACCCAAATGAAGTAGAGGGAGTATTAGTTCATATATGCAAGGTTTCTAGATTCAGCCTTGGTAGAATGTTGCTTCTCAAGCGTTAGAAAACTGCACAATCGTCGTTCACTTCGTTTGCTATCACTGGGTGATTGCGGTATAATTGCTATTAACATTAGCAGCTTATGGAGGCGCAATGATCGAAATAAAAAACATTACCAAAGTCTATGGCAAGAAGAAAAACACCTTCACTGCCCTCAAGGATGTGAGCCTTGCAATTGAGGAGGGGTCGAGCGTAGCAGTGCTGGGCAAGTCAGGCTCGGGCAAGTCCACGCTGATGCATGCCATCTCTGGCCTGGATAAGCCGCAGCAGGGTGAGGTGATCATCAACGGTGAGGATATCTTACGGCTCAAGCGTAAGGCGACCGACCGCTTTCGAGCGCGGACGATGGGCTTCATTTTCCAGAGTTTCTTTGTGGAGGGTGGCGAGAGCTGCTATGACAATGTGAGTCTGTCGCTCGAGACCGCAGGTGTGCCGCGCAGTCAGCGCAAGCGGCGTATCGTGGCGGCGCTCGAGGCAGTTGGCTTGGAGGACAAGATCAAAGCGCGGGCTAAAGACCTTAGTGGTGGGCAAAAGCAGCGCTTGGCGATCGCTCGAGCAATTGCTGCCGAGCCACAGATTCTCTTTGCCGATGAACCCACAGGTAACCTCGACTCAGCGACCTCTGCGGTGGTGGAAGACCTGCTCTTCAATTACGCTAAGGAGCATGGTGCGACGCTCATCATCGTCACACACGACGAGGATCTGGCGCAGCGCTGCCAGCGCATCATTCGTATCAAAGATGGGGCGATTGATCACGACAGCGCTATGGATGATAAGGCAACAGCCTCTCCCAAGGCTAAAAAAGCGCCAACTCGTCGCTCAGCCAAAGCCACAGCACCTGCCACGCAGCCTAAGAAAACGGCGAAAAAAGCCACAAGTACTACTGCAAAAGCAAAATCCACAACCACCAAGCCAACACCAAGGAGGGCAGACTAACTATGAAGACGACCGATATCATTCGCCGCGCTGGCCGCAACCTGCGCCGAGCCAAGATGCGTACCCTGCTTACCAGTATCGCTATCGCGGTTGGCGGCTTTGCCATTATGGCGAGTTTGATGGCTGGCGAGGGTGCACGCCAGTATATTGACCGGCTGATTAGCAGTAATATTGATGCCAAGGCGGTGTTTATCGTTAAAGATAAGCGACTCATCGGGGTACAATCGGGCCAGCAGGCTGACCTGCGTGAGTATAATCCTGATAGTATCAACCGCTATGGCAATGATTATAAAGCCCTGACCCAAAAAGACATCGACAGGCTGGCGGCCCGCACCGACCTCGAGAAGGTGAGGCCAGTCTATCAGCTCCAGCCCAAATATGTGAGCTTTGCGGCCAAGAAAGACAAGAAATACAGCAGTGATGTGAGCGTCTTTGATGGTGCGCTCGCGGCCGAAGTGGTGGCTGGCAAACAGCTGGGCAAGGGTACTGAGCTCGCGCCCGGCGAAGCCGTCATCCCCGAGAGCTATGCCGAGGCACTAGGGCAATCGCCTGCCCAGATGGTGGGCAAACAAATGACCGTCACAGTGGTGCAAATGCCGCAAAAGATTGATGAAGCGACGCTTGGCCAGGTCTTTGCTGAGAAGGGGCAGGCTGGAGTGAATGAGCTGATCAATGGCAAGGAGCTGCACAAGATCTTCACCATCGCGGCTGTGACGCGCAAATCGGCCGACCAAACCCAAGCAATGCGCGGCATTGGGATTAATGCCAAAGTAGCCCGCGAGCTGAGTGACTATAGCACCAAGGGCACGAGCCAATATCAAAAGTACATGTCTGCCACCGCGGTTGCCAAGCAGGATGCCGAGGCTGCCAAGAAGTCGCTCGAGCGAGATGGCTATGCTGCAGCCACCGCCAAGGATCTGCAGCAGACACTCTTCCGCTTTGTCGATATCTTGCAGGCGATTGTGCTGTGCTTTGGTGCGCTGGCGCTGATTGTCAGCATCTTTGGCATCGTCAATACGCAGTATATCTCGGTGCTGGAGCGAACGCAGCAAATTGGCCTGATGAAGGCACTCGGCGCGAGCCGGCGCGATATTGGCCGCTTGTTCCGCTACGAGGCCGTCTGGGTCGGCCTGCTGGGCGGTGCGCTGGGCGTGCTGGGCGCGTGGGGTGCTGGTGTGGCGCTCAACCCGGTTATCTCAGAGAAGCTCGGATTTGGTGATCATAAACTACTCGTCTTTGTACCAGAGCATGCCGCTGCGGTAGTGGCTGGCCTGATGCTGGTGGCGATCATTGCTGGCTGGCTGCCAAGCCGCAAGGCTGCCAAGCTTGACCCAATCGAAGCGCTGCGCACAGAGTAATCTGCATAGATATGAAGAGTCTCAAGCCCGCTTTGCTGTGGTAGGCAAAGCGGGTTTTTGGCTGGCCAAGAGGAGTACTACTGTACACCTAACAGAGGTAGGGGGAGAGAAGCGACCCAAAATAGTCAAGCCTCGAAGGCCGAGAAGCTATTACTCTTTAATTTTATAATGCTTGTGCTATAATCAGACAAAAGGGTATAAATAGGGGTATAGCTATGAATGAACACCGCAAAAAATTTGCAAGTCGTTCGCTTGTATTTGTCTTGTTTGGGATATTATTAATCATCATTATATTGCTTTGGTGGTGGTGGCCATGGAGCTACAGCTACAATAGCGGCTTCAAGGGTGTGCGGCCAGACCAAGTGAGCTTGCGCCAGCATGATGGGAAGATTCAGTGGCAATTTATGAATGGCGCGTGGCACGATATTGCCTCGGTCGAGGACTTGCGTGGGGCAAAAGGCGAGCAAGGTGCGCGCGGTGAGGCTGGTGCGAGTGGCGAACGAGGTGCAGACGGTGCCAATGGCCGCGATGGTGCAGACGGTGCACGTGGCCGTGATGGTGCTCGTGGTGCAGCTGGCAAGAATGGCGCAAACGGCGCGAATGGTGCCAACGGTAAGGACGGTGCAAACGGGGCCAATGGCAAAGACGGTGCATCGGCCGCTAAGGGCGACAAGGGCGACAAGGGCGAAAAAGGTGACAAAGGCGAGCCCGGCAAAGATGGCAAAGACGGCAAAAATGGTGAAAAAGGCGAGAAGGGTGACGCTGGCCCGAAAGGTGACACAGGTGCCAAAGGCGAGCAGGGTGCACCAGGCACACCTGGTGCACAAGGAGAAAAAGGCGTACCCGGCCCAAAGGGTGACCAAGGAGACACTGGGCCGCAAGGGCAACCAGGCCAACCAGGCCAGCCCGGCCCACAAGGTCCGCAGGGTCAAACTGGCCCAGCAGGTGCCGATGGCCGAACAATCGAGCTCCAGAAGGGCACGCTCTACATCCAGTGGCGCTACACTGGCGAAACAGCCTGGCAAAACCTCATTGCCTACACCGACCTCAAGGGTGAGAAGGGTGATCCCGGCCAGACCGGTCCACAAGGTGCTCAAGGTATCCAGGGGCAGCAAGGTGCTACTGGACCCAAAGGTCAGGATGGCACCAACGCAACGATTAATGTTACCAACAGCACTCAGCCATGCTCACCAAATATGACTGTCACGGGCAATGGCACATCTCAGCTCGGCCTTACCTTTGCAGGTAGCACGGTACCGGCGGGTGGCACGGTTGGCCAAATATTGTCGAAGAAGTCGGCCGCAAACTGTGACATGGAATGGCGAAGCCTCCCCCAGATGACCATCTTTACGGCAACACTTGGCAATGGCAATGGCGGCGTTACGGCTGCGACGATTGCCAAGGATACCTTTGCGCCAGTGCCACTCAAGACCGTCGTGACAAACAACGGTGGCGGGTCGTGGGATGCCGGGAGCAAATCGTACATCGCACCAAGTGATGGCGTCTACTTGATCCAATCGCGGATTCGCTTGAACGACACATCGTCGGCCCGTGGTGTATACCAGGCTGTCAACGACACGGCTCGCGACACCCCAGAAGGGGTGTGGAGCCACAACCAACACGGCTACCGCTTTACTATGCCGTACACTCGCCTGATGCGAGTAACGGCCGGGACACCGCTCAAGCTCGTTGTCTACTCGGCTGGCCAAGACGCAAACATCACCGATGCAAGCCTCAGCATCGTCAAGATATCAGACTAAGCTAGGCAGCTCACTATCAGCCCCTACAGAACCAGCCATTATGGCTGGTTCTGTGTTAGTTCCTCCTCGCTCATGGAGTGCTCGAGAGTAGAAAAGTGAGGCAAAAATGGGGGTCTGCAGGCCGTGTTATCTGCCCAATAGTACCGTGGCTGGGTGGCCATCGTGCCCGGAAGTTTTATCGAACAAATTGCCATTACGCTTGGCGCGGTATCTGATATAATATAGTTATGTTAGATATTCGTTATATTCGCGCGCATGCCGACGAGGTGCAGACAGCAGCGCGCCATAAGGGCTATGAGGTGTCCATCGCTGCGCTTCTCGCGTGCGACGATCAGCGCCGGGAGCTCCAGCAGCGGGTGGACGCTGTGCGTACTACGCGCAACGAGACAGCCGCTCAGATGAAGGGCGGCAAACCCAGCCAAGAGCTCATCGCTCAAGGCAAGGCGCTCAAAGCCGAGCTCGCCACGCTGGAGGAAGAGCTGCGCACCATAGAGAACAACTTTTTTGCTCAGTTAGAAGCAGTGCCAAATATCACCCTGCCAGACGTGCCGCTGGGCGGCGAGGCAGACAGTGTGGAGGTTAAGCAGTGGGGTGAGCGGCGTGAGTCGGCGCAAGATCACCTCGACTTCGCCACGAGCCGGGGCTGGCTCGACTTCGAGCGCGGTGCCAAGGTGGCTGGCACGAAGTTTTACTATGTGCTGGGCGACCTCATGCTGCTCGAGAATGCCATCTACCAATATGTCCTTAACTTCCTTGTTGACAAAGGCTTCCGCCCCATGACGGTGCCGCATATGGTGAGTGGCCGCGTGGCGCGTGGCTCGGGCTTTGCACCCAAGAGCGATAAGGAGAGTAACGAGTACTTTATTGAGGGCGAAGACACTATGCTTATTGGCACAGCCGAGGCCCCACTGACGGGCTTCCATGCCGATGAGATCTTGCATGAGAAAGACCTACCACTGCTCTACGCAGGCTACAGCCCCTGCTATCGCAAGGAGGCTGGCGCAGCCGGGAAGTTTAGCCGCGGGCTGTTTCGGGTTCATCAGTTTAACAAATTAGAGATGTATATCTATTGCTTGCCCAAGCAGTCGGCTCAGATGCACGAGAAAATCCTCGCACTGGAGGAGGAGATTTGGCAAAGCCTCGGTGTGCCGTATCATGTGGTAAATATCGCGGCGGGAGACCTCGGTGCACCAGCTGCCAAGAAGTATGACATCGAGTATTGGTCGCCCGTTGATGGCGCCTACCGCGAGCTCACCAGCTGCAGCAACTGCACCGACTTCCAAGCCCGCAATCTCGGCATCCGCGTCCGCCGGGCCGACGGTTCACTTCAGGTGGTACACACCCTCAATGGCACGGCAGTGAGCTTGGCTCGTGCACTGGTAGCGATTATCGAGAATTATCAAACAACGGATGGCCAGCTCCGCGTGCCAACGGTGCTGCAGCCATATCTGAACAACAGGGAGGTACTCTAGATGGGGCGCACAATCAGAAAAATGAGCCGCAAAGGCTATGCCAAAGTTGCCAAGCCGTTTCTCTTCCGGCGGCAGCCCGATGCAGCGCACCAGTCGATGCTCTGGACGGCGCGGGCACTGCATGCTATTCGGGGTGAGCAGCTCCTTAGTGGCTGGCGCTACAAGAACCCTCGCCTCGAGCAGACTATTCTTGGCCTCAACTTTGTTAATCCCATTGGTCTGTCTGCTGGGCTGGATAAAGATTTTGATCTGCCCTCTGTGGCAAAGAAAATTGGTTGCGGCTTTGAGATTGGTGGCTCGGTAACGGCCATGCCTTGTGAGGGTAACCCCAAGCCGTGGTTTCGTCGCTTGGCTAGTGAGCAGTCGATCGTCGTCAATGTTGGGTTGGCCAATCGCGGCGTGGCCAAGGCGATTGAGCAGATCCGCAGCTACTCACCACGGGTCTGGCGCGACTTTCCGCTCAGCGTATCCGTAGCCAAGACAAACAGCCCCAAGCAAGTCCGCCCCAAGCAAGCAATTGCCGACTACTGCGACAGCCTCCGCCAGCTTGAAGCAGCTGGTTGTGCACCACTGTATGAGATCAATATCTCGTGCCCCAATGCCTATGGCGGCGAGCCCTTTACCACGCCCGCTCGCCTCAAGAAACTCCTCACTGCGGTGGATGAGCTGAAGCTCTCGCGCCCCGTCTTTATCAAAATGCCAACGGATAAGACGTGGACGCAGTTTGCCAAGCTCCTCTCCATCATCGACAAGCATAATGTGGCGGGCCTGACGATCGGCAACCTCGTCAAAGATCGCAGCAAGCTCACTGACCCAAGTGTCTTGCCCGACGATACTCCCGGTAGCCTTAGTGGCCGGCCAGCTCAGGCCATTACCACGCGGCTTATCCACAAGACGTATGCACTGTATGGTGACCGCTTTGTCATCATTGGTGTGGGCGGTGTCTTTACGGCGGAGGATGCGTACGAGAAGATTCGAGCTGGCGCGAGCCTCGTCGCGTTGGTGACGGCGCTGATGTTTGAAGGGCCGCAGGTCGTGGGCGACATCAACGAAGGCTTGGTAGAGCTGCTCGACCGGGACGATTACGTCTCCATTAGCGAAGCAATCGGCGCAGCGCACCGCAAGTAAGGAAGCTGGTGGCGTTCGAAACGAGCGGTTCACGCGTTGAGCATTTTGCTCCTCCCATGCGGTACGCAGCAGCGTGGTTTGGCCAAGCGGTGGTACGGCACATCACCGGTGCAGCATTTGCCCGGGCTAAGCGGTGGGAAGCGATAGAAACCCACGTCCTTCCTGGGTGGCAGCATAATAGGCCTGCAGTAGAGTACCGAGTCGCCCAATATGTTGGTACACATGCGAGGGAGGATTACCCGCTCCGCGACACAACACTGATCGTTTCTGGCTATGTTGATCGCACAACCGACCGCTGTGTGGGTGGCCAAGCGGTTGACGTGTATCGGCTAACGGGCCAAACGAGCGCGTATCGCCGCATGGTCGATCGCCAGACAATGCAGCCATATGTGGCACATCTTGCCCCAGTTTGTCCTAACGAACGACAGGATAAGCCACCAGCTGTAACCATGCGCAGCTTTGTCCCCGTAGATAGTCTACGACGGGTTGGCCGCCTGATAGAAGCGCTCAATAGCCTTGCAGCGCACACCGTTGAGGTAGAGGTGAAGTACCAGACATTGCTTCGCTACCGAAATCAGCAAACGTAAAATGGCCCGGCGTCACAGCTTGGCTCACAACCATTTGACATTACCCATAATATGCTGCACTATAGGACGAGAATTGTGTAATAAAGGAGCAAGAATGAACGAAAAACAGCCACCAGCAAACGGAGAGCGGCAAGACCCGTCAAAATTGGCAGACCGGCTGCAAGAAAAGCTCAGCCGTATCTTAACAGAAAGACCCTTCGAGTATGCATGGTGGAGGCAGAGTGCTTTGCAGGAGCGTCGTATCCAAACCAACCCAGAGCTCAGCAAAGATGGTGAAACCAACGCCACCGAGCGTACGATATTCTTAACAGGCCGCGAGGGCGAGTATATAGCGGTATTTGGCGTTGTGCCCTATAGTCTACCAGTTGTTTGGGGCCCGACTGTCGCTATTATGGCGCCTGATGGTAAAGACTGGGTGGTGTATCGCTCGAAGTCTGGTCGTCCAAAAGATGGTCATGATGGTCAGTGGCAAATTGAGCGTATCCATGGCAGCCAGGCAGATCGGTCAGATCAGCTCGACAGTGAGCCGTACACGTTTTTTCAGTCGGTAGATGAAGATGGTGAGCAAGACATGGAGCGCGCAGAGACTGATGCGCAAGAGTTGAAAGATGTCATAAATCTCATCGAAGGAGCGCACTGCCGCACAGAGACACCACCTAAGAGCAAAGAGACTGAAGCTTTGCTCGACCAGATTAAAAAGCTGCGCGAAGAGGCAGCCTATCAGCTAAGCTCGCTAGCCAAACGCCTCTCTCTGCGCTGATAATCCACTCATAACAACCCCTGTTTCTCCTCAACCATGCTATACTATAAGCACAAGTTGCTAACACGAAAGGGGTCAGCATGATCGCAAACATCGACATTACCGGTATTGGCAAATACTCGCCAGACGAGCCAACCAAAAAATACATTCGCAAGAAGATCGGTGCGCTCGACCGCATGGTGTCGCGCCACGCCCGCAAGACCGTGAGCGCTATGGTGCGCATTGAGGAGATTAATGGCGAGCATGGTAATAAATATGAGGTAGAGGTAGTCATTACTGTGCCAGACCAAACCATCAAGGCCAAAGACTCTACACTCAACGTCTTGGCTGCCACTGATATTGTCGAGCGCAAACTCGCTGGCCAGTTGCGCAAATATAAGCAAAACCAGCTGCCGCACCTTGGTCGCCGTGGCCTTCTCGCTCGCTTCAAACGCAGCTTCGAGCGCGAGCAGGATCATCCTGCGGAGTAGACGATAGGTATGCAAGAGTTAAGAGGCTGATATCGGTTGGGTATCGGCCTCTTGCTCATACTTTGTGCGGGCCACTCTTCCCAAACAGCCGCAAACCCGGTATAATGAGGGGAGTTTTTTGAATTGAATGGCCGCTTAGAGAGGAAAGCGAGGGAAGTTTGACACCATGGCAACAACACAGCAAAAAGCACTGACGAAGATTTTTGGCGATCCGCAGAAGCGGATCTTGAAGCGTCTGCAAAAGAAGGTAGACCAAATTAACAAGCTTGGGCCCAAGTATAAGGCACTCTCGGATGAGGAATTAGCCAAGCAAACAGAGGTCCTTAAGCAGCGCCTGCACAAGAAAGGCACGACGCTCGATACCATCCTGCCCGATGCCTTTGCAGTGGTGCGCGAGATGGCCGATCGAGTGATTGGTGAGCGGCACTATGATGTGCAGCTGATTGGCTCGATGGTGCTACACGAAGGCAACGTGGCTGAGCTCAAGACTGGTGAAGGCAAGACCCTGATGTCTACGCTGGCAGCATACCTCAATGCGCTCGAGGGCAAGGGTGTGCACGTCGTGACCGTCAACGACTACTTGGCGCAGCGTGACGCTGGCTGGATGGGGCAGATCTATAGCGCTCTGGGTATTAGCACTGGTGTGATCATTAACGAAGCGTCCTTCCTCTACGATGGTACGTATACCAACGAGAACCATACTGACCCACGTATGCAAAAGCTCCGCCCCTGTACACGGCGCGAAGCCTACGAGGCAGACATTACCTATGGGACAAACAACGAGTTCGGCTTCGACTACCTGCGCGACAATATGGTCAATGAGATTAGCCTGGTGCGTCAGCGCGAGCTCAACTTTGCCATTGTAGACGAGGTGGATTCTATCTTGATTGACGAAGCGCGCACCCCACTCATCATTAGTGCGCCTGCGGCTGAGAACCCTGATAGCTACTACCAATTTGCCAAGATTGCTGCCAAGCTTGTGCCGGAGGACTACCGTCTCGACGAAAAGCACACCAGTGTAGCCCTGACAGATAGTGGTATCGATAAGGTACAGAAGCTCCTTGGTATAAAAAATTTGTACACCCCTGAGTATGTCCGCAGTGTCTACCATATCAACCAAGCTCTGCGCGCTCAGACGCTCTTCCATCGTGACAAAAACTATGTGGTGACCAATGATGGCGAGGTGATCATTGTTGATGAACACACTGGCCGCCTCAAGATTGGCAACCGCTACAACGAAGGCCTCCACCAGGCGATCGAGGCCAAAGAAGGCGTGCCTGTTCAGCAAGAGAGTATGACGCTGGCAACTATTTCCTTCCAGAATTTCTTCCGCCTGTATAAGAAGCTCAGTGGTATGACCGGTACGGCCTTTACTGAGGCAGAGGAGTTCCAGCAGATCTATAGCCTGGATGTGGTGGTGGTGCCGCCCAATAAGCCAATTACCCGCAAAGACCACCAAGACCTTATTTACAAAACCGAAAAGGCTAAGCTCAAAGCCGTGGCAGCTGCCATCAAGAAGTACCATGAGCAAGGCCGGCCAGTGCTGGTGGGGTCGGGCTCGATTGCTAAGAATGAGCTGATCGCCCAGTGGCTAGACAAAGCGGGCATAAAGTATGAGATCCTCAACGCTAAGAATAATGAGCGTGAGGCTGAGATTGTGGCACACGCTGGTGAGAAGGGCGCCGTGACGCTAGCGACGAACATCGCCGGGCGTGGCACAGACATCAAGCTTGGGCCAGGCGTGAAGGAGCTTGGTGGCTTGGTGGTGATCGGCAGCGAGCGGCATGAGTCGCGCCGGATCGACAACCAGCTGCGTGGCCGTGGTGGCCGTCAGGGCGACCCGGGTGACACTCAATTCTACGTCTCGACCGAAGATGATTTGATGCGGATCTTCCAGGGTGAGCGTATTGCTGGCCTGATGGAGCGCCTTGGGGTAGAAGAAGACATGGCCATCCAAAACAAAGCGGTCAGCAAGACGCTCGAGGCAGCGCAAAAGCGAGTTGAGGGCTTTAACTTCGATGCGCGCAAAAATGTTGTTCAGTACGACAACGTCATCAACCGCCACCGCAAAGTGGTCTACACCGTACGGCGCAAGATCCTCGATGGCGACAACATCAAGCCAGAAATTCAGCGCCTGCTACGCACTGCAGTAGAGAGCCTTACAGAGGTACCAGCCAAGCAAAACCCCAAGTTTGCTGAGGAGTTTGGCATGATCTTCCCGCTGGATAAAGACGAGATTAAGAAGATCGGCGCTGAGAAGCGCGACCGCGTCCGCACCAAGATGGCACTCGATGCGGCGAAAAAATTGTATCAGGATAAAGAAGACGAACTGGGTAGCGAGCTACTGCGCGGTATTGAGCGTGAAGTGTATCTGCAGGTGCTCGACACGCTGTGGATGCAACATCTAGAGAACATGCAGCACCTGCGCGAGGGGATCCACTGGCGCAGCGTGGGCCAGCGCGACCCGCTGGTGGAGTACCGCGCCGAGTCGCAAAAGCTGTTCGACAGCCTGCAGGCTAATCTCCGGGCGGAGGTCCTCCATGCAATCTACCAAGTACGCAAGACAGATGCCATTACTCGGGAGGCAACCGACAACGAGCACGACACCGAGCTTACTCGCCTAGCCGAAACATCGGTGGAGCGCGGTGTGAATGAGATCACGAGTGGGGAAGTGAATCGTGACCACGACTTTACCAAAACAAAAGCGACACCAACTACTGCCGACGTCAACCGCAAACGTAACGCCGCCCGCAAGAAAAAGAAAGCCCAGCGGCAGAATCGCAAAAAGAACCGCTAAATGCAGCACACAGTAACAGAGGTCAGGCTAAAGAATGGTGCCTGTGGCCTTCTCATCGACGTGCCTGGCGCAACCGTGATGAGCTTTCAGTTCCAATTCCGGGCGGGCAACCGCTATGTTGCGAGTAAAGACATTTACGAGACGGCGCACATTATGGAGCATATGGCCTTTGGCGCCAATGCCCAGTTTGCGAGCGAGCACGAGTACGAGGCGGAGTTTATCAAAAACGGTGCCTACCACAATGCCTGGACGAGCGACCTGTCTATGGTGTATGTGGCGGACTGTGCGGACTTTGAGTGGGAGCGTATTTTGCAGTTGCAGCAGGTGGCCATCACCCAGCCAAAGTTCAACCAGACGGAGCTCGAGGCTGAGAAGGGTAACGTGCGCAGCGAGCTTGTGGGCTATCTCAACAACCATAATCGAGTGCTGTGGCCCAAGATCCAGCAGCTGCTGGGGAATGACATCTACACCTATCATCAGCGCGTGCGCACCATTGCCCACGTGCAGCTGAGCGATATTCAGGAGCACTACCGACGTACCCACACCAGCGATAACCTCCGATTTGTCATTGCTGGCAAAATGGCGGGGCGCAAGGCGCAGATCAAGCGCATGCTCGAGAGCTGGCAGCTGCCGCGTGGTGAGCGCTTTGCGGTGCCGCACGACGAACTTCACAGTGGTAAGCCTACCCTCATCCGCCGCAAAGAGGCTAGCAACCTCACCTTTGGTTGGTCAATGGAGATCCCGCGCGAGCTCAGCGACAAAGAAGACGCCGCACTCGACTGCCTCAACCACATCCTCACCGGCACCATGCACTCGCGCATCTTTGGTAAGGCGCGTAAGCAGGGCATGGCCTATGGGATGTTTAGTGATGGCTCGGTGGGCAAGTATGAGAGCAGCTGGGACTTTGGTGGCGAGGTAGAGTGCGATAAGGCAGAGCGGCTCTTTAGCCTGATTGTCAGTGAGCTCCAAGCGGTGCTGCGTGGTGAGATTACCGAGGCAGAGCTTGAGGCAGCCAAATCCTATGGCCTGGGGCGTTACCAAATGGGGGCGCAAACAGTAGCACAGATTAGTGGATTCTACACCAGCCGCTTCTTCTGGGATGGGTATGTGAAGGACTATGCCAAGGTGCCGCAAGAGATCAAAGGTACGACCCTCGAGCAGATGAACGCCGTAGCACGTGAATTCATTGCCGCCAACACCTGGGCACTCGCTGGTGTAAGTAGCGGCGAGCGCAGCGACATCGTGCGGCTGGGAGAGCAGCTGGAAGGGCTGTTTGTACAGAGGTAGAAACACCTCAGCTTAGTATAGTTGCCTGCCTTTGCGCTACAAGAGTCGAAGTTTTTGGTGGCGATGCTTCGCCTATCTGTTTATATAATTTGATCAAATTATTTTTGCTATTTTCTAGTGAAGGTATGAAACGCGAAGGCAAGTAGAGAAGCACTTGCATTTATCGGGCTGCGTTGTATTATTAAAGTAATAGCAAAGGAGAACAACACATGAGTGACGTCAATCCAACCAATAGTGCAAGTTACCGCCCGGGAGATGAAAAGCGAGGGTATAACGATCCAGTGTCAATCGTTCTCACCATGCGGGAGTGCTCAGATTTAATGACTGCGATCACTGAGCTAACCATGGGTCCATATTCACCTTCTAAAGAAGAGTGGGAATGGCTGGAGAATGTCATGGGGATGCCGACGCAAGACAGCTTGCTAGCAATCTGCGATAAGATGAGCTCCTACGCAGGTGACGCTCTAGCGCAAAAGAACAGCAAAACAGCAAACGATTAGCTATTTCACACAACTGCTCTCAACGCACGCCATGCAAAGTCACACCGTTCTGCATGGGTAAACGAATCGTTCATATTTCCTCTATACCTTGACGTTAGGTAAGATAATGAGCACTGAGGCTCAGTTGGACATCGATCAGTATGGTTTTAATCCAGACGACATGCCCGATTGCTTTCTCCCCGATAACTTTGACGAAATATTTCAGCGTATCGGTATACATGGCACAAGGCATAGCGTGCTAGTTTCTCAGTTTACTCTAGCCTATAACATACAGCCGACCATAAACGGTCGGCTGTATGTGTTGGTTGTGCGTTTGCGCTTTTAGCCTGCGCGGTACACTGCCATCTTCGCGTTGAGTAGTTTGTTCATCTCGGTGAGGCCGCTGTCCTTCTTGTGGAGGACGCCGTCGTCGATGACATATGTCTCGGCTTTGCTGTCTCTGTTGTCGGGCATTTTGGGCGCAGTGTTTTGCCCGCTGTACTTGCTGCGGCTGGTTAGGTCGCTGTGTGTGCGGTAGTATTGAGCAGCTTTGAGGCGGTGGTCTTTGACCTTTTGGTAATACGTAACGTATTCGGCACCAAGCTTGCGTGCGTTGTCATTTTCGCTGATGTTTTGCACTTTTTTGGCTTGCTCGATGCACGAGCCATAGGTCTTGCTTGCTTCCTTTTCGATCTCGCTATCGGTCAGTGCAGGAGCGCTCGTAAGCGCTGCACTGCCACCCTTGCGGAAGTCAAAGTTCAGAATTTGGCGGTTGAGCGTATTGGTATCGGCGCACTCTTTGATAAAGGTAGCGACGGTGGAGTAGTAGCTCGGCAGCTTGCCCAGTGCAGTGACGGCTTCGTCCGTCTCGTGCTTGTATTGCTCGTACGCACGCTTGATATCTTCGTCGTGCACAGCGCGTGAGTTGCCAAGCTTGCTTATGAGTTCTTTGCGGTTGTCTGCAAATGCCTTGGTGTCGATCGTCTCACCACGAGAAAGTGGCTGCAGCAGGCGATCCTCGGTGCGGCTATGGGTGCGGATGAGCGCCTGGGCGTCTTGCAAGTCTTTGCGGCTTGGTGGTGCCGACTGCATAGCCACAACGATGATAATGATGATGACTAGCACAATGCCCACCGCGCCAGCAATCAGCCCATACAGCAGTCTCTTGTTTGCGAGCAATGGGTTACCCGAGTGGGGTGGCGGTGTATTGCCAGGCTGCGATGCGTTCATATTCATGGTGTTCGTTGGCGAGGTCATAGCTGGTTGGTTATGGCCAGGAGTGGGCTGAGTGTCCATTGCTTGTGTCCTTTATCTTCGTTGTTGATACTCAAATTAACTATAGACTATATATTATAGCAATAGTTGCAGTGAGCGCAAATTGACGGAAGAAGAGCTGTTGCGGGATGTTGCGTATAGTGATATGCTAATGCGCGTGGTATACAAGAAACAAGCGAAAAAGCAATAATGCCGCTATGAGAGATAGCGATCATTAATAAGGAAATGATGAAGGAGCGCCAAGAACAAGGGCAGTATGATATACCCTCTGACCTCTGTATATTCTGTGTTTTGGGCGCTGTGTATGCTATAATAGCGGTATGAAAGTTGCGATTGCTGGGTACGACGTTGAGGGTCGTGCAACATATGATTATGCGCGGCAGGTGTGGCCTGCGGCGGAGATTGTGATAGCCGATGAGCGGCGCATTACTGATGTGCCGCCTGGGGTGGTGGATGTATTGACAGGCCCAGATGCCTTTGCTCAGCTGGGCGATGCCGATATCGTCATGCGCACCCCTGGGTTGGCACCGTGGCGGATCGAGACGGACGGCACGGTGTGGTCGGCTACGAATGAGTTCTTCGCACGCTGCCCCGCGCCGATCATTGGCGTGACAGGCACAAAGGGCAAGGGTACAACGGTGAGCCTCATCGCTGCTATGCTGCAGGCCCTTGGTCGCACTGTCCATGTGGTGGGCAATATTGGCCGGCCAGCTCTGGCGCAGCTGGGGCAGATTGGCCCGGATGATGTGGTGGTGTATGAGCTGAGTAGCTTCCAATTGTGGGATGCCGAGCGTTCACCGCAGATCGCGGTGGTGCTGATGATTGAGCCCGATCACCTCGATAAGCACGTTAATTTTGCTGAGTATGTCGATGCTAAGGCTAATATTCGGCGGCACCAGCGGCCAGGCGATGTGTGTATTTATCATCCGAGCAATCCATATGCCGCGCAGATTGCTGAGTCGCTTGACACGGACGTTGCGCGTGGCAGCCTGGGTACGCCACCACCGGCGTATCGCTATGGCACACCAGACGATGGCATGGTGTATGTGAAAGATGGTGCCTTTTGGCAGGGCGAGCGGCGGCTTTGCACAACGGATCGCCTGCAGCTGCCGGGTGCTCATAATATTGAGAATGCCTGTGCGGCGCTGAGCGCAGTGCTCGCCTTCGATCCACAGGCTGTGCCGCAGCGCCTGGCGGAGGGGCTGGCGAGCTTTGCTGGCTTGCCGCATCGCTTGGCCTTCGTGGCAGAGCAGGATGAGGTACGGTATTATGACGACAGTATTGCTACCACACCGGGCAGTGCCATTGCAGCGCTGTGTGCCTTTGCAGAGCCTAAAGTTCTCATCGTTGGTGGGGCAGACAAAGGTGGTGATTACGAGCCACTGGCACAAGAGGTGTATAATCAAGGTGAGTCTGTCCGCGCTATCATTACGATGGGAGCGAATGCTTCGGCGATTGCAGCGGTATTACAAAACTATGATGTTGCTGCACCTATCATAACACTTGGTAGTGTGTCTATGACAGAGGTCGTGGCTGCCGCTCGGCAGCAAGCCGAGCCTGGTGATGTCGTCATCTTAAGCCCTGCTGCCGCGAGCTTCGACCAATACCGTAGCTATGCCGACCGTGGTGAGCAATTTATTGCAGCGGTGCAGGGCGGCGGAGTGTAAGCTATTTTGCGATTGAGCAGGATATACTATAATATATACAAATAATTTATATAACTGATACAAGATAAGGAATCGATAGCCCAATGAATCAGCAACCATACACCAACTCACCGCAGCCTGCCGCAGCGCCGCAGTATAGCAAGGGGCAGCTTGCCGTGGCCCGTGCTGCTATGTCTAGCGACAACACCGTGCTGGCAGTCACCTTTATTGGCTTCTTTTTTATGACGTCGGCGTATTTTATTTTTACGGCGCTGGCCGAGCACTTTAGTGTAGAGGGGACTGATATGGCGGTAGAGCAAGTCCCACTTTGGCTGAGGCTTATTATTGCTTTGTTTAGCGGTGCTATCCTCTTTGGCGTCATCCTTCTTGTCGGGATGTTTTTCATCCGGATGGAGCGGCAGAAGATGTTGGGTAATGCTATGCAGGTGGAGTATAGCGATTATGCTTGGCTGCGCGACTGGGCCAACGTCACAGCGGCCGACCTCGGTTTGCCACGGGTAGAGATTTTCGTCACGCAGAACCCGGTCATCAATGCTTATGCCTTTGGCTTTATGAATCCATACTGTATTGTGCTGCACTCTGGCTCGATCCGCTATCTCACGCCCGATGAGCTTAAGACGGTCGTCATTCATGAGATGGGGCATATTAAGTACAAGCACACCATAGCGATGCTGTATCTGCAGCCGTTCTTGGCACTGCCGTTTGTTTCTTCGGTGTCTGGCTGGCTAGCGGGCTTTTGGCAGCGCCGCACCGAGTATACGGCCGACCGCTTGGCGCTTACCTACACTGAAGATCCAGAGCTCGTCAAGAATGCACTCGTCAAGGTGCACATTGGCCCTGATGTGGCGGAGGGTATGAACGAGACTGCTCGCCAGTGGCAGCGCTACACCGCCAACCGGCCAATGAACCGCTTTGCCCAGACCTTGAGCGACCATCCATACCTCGTGCGCCGGCTTGATCGCATCGACGAAATGACTACCAAGCTCCTTGCGCCTCAAGCGCCAGCTGCACCAGCCCAGCCCACGACACCAGTCCAGCCACAGTAGGGGGCTACAGGCGTATTACTCTGCATATAGAGGCTGCTATCTGTGTGATAGTGGCCTCTTGGTTTTGCTCTATACCTACGATAGTGCACACTTCGACCATAAAGGTTCATCGATCACTTGTGCCTTTTCCTTTTGTTGTTCCTCTTCTCAGAGTGATGCGTACCTCTCTTGATTATAAGCTTGCCAGTATCAGCGCTGAAAATATCATTATAGCAACGAGATTTCACACCCTGTCTAAACGAAATAATGGATTAAACGAACACACAGCAATACGCTGCGAGATGTGTGCTCCAGCAATACTTTGCGCTACATAGTAGGGCTAGCCCTCCAAGAGTGCGGTATAATATACCTATGCAACCACTCAAAAAGCGTGCCGCACAGCTCCTCGCCGATATCCTCGATGCGATCCATCGTTTGCAGATTACTGACAAAGCCACTCAGCTCGCTCAGCTCGAAGCGCAGCTGGCCGACTCGCAAATTTGGGCTAATCCAGCCCACGCTCAGCAAGTGTCGCGCCAGGCAGCAGCACTGCGAGGGCAGATAGAGCCATGGCAGGTGCTGCAGGCTCAAGTGAGCGACATTGTGGAACTAATGGATCTTGGCGATGATTCGATGATACCAGAGTTCGAGCAGCAGCTTGCCGCCCTCGAGCACGACTACCAAGCGCGCCACCGCGATCTCCTCTACAGTGGTGAACATGACGATCAACCGGCTATTATTAAGATTAGCGCTGGAGCTGGTGGTACCGATGCGCAGGATTGGGCAGCGATGCTCGAGCGGATGTACCTACGCTTTGCTGAGCAGCATAGTCTCCAAGCGGAGCTCCTCGAGCGCTCGACGGGGGAAGAAGCTGGCATCAAGAGCGCGACATACAGCCTCCATGGTGCGTATGCCTATGGCCAGCTGCGTAGCGAGCATGGCGTGCACCGCTTGGTGCGGCTCAGCCCGTTTAATGCCGACCATTTGCGCCAGACGAGCTTTGCTCTGGTGGAGGTGATGCCAGAAATTGCTGAGCCCGAGCAGGTGCAGCTTGAGGACAAAGACCTCCGGATCGACGTCTACCGCAGTGGTGGCAAGGGTGGGCAGGGCGTTAATACGACCGACTCAGCCGTGCGCGTTACCCATCTACCCACCGGCATCGTCGTTGCCATCCAAAACGAACGCAGCCAGATCCAAAACCGCGAGACCGCTCTCACCATTCTGCGCTCGCGCCTGGCTCAGCTCCAGCACGAGCAGCAGGCCGCCAGCTTGGCCGACCTCCGCACCGGTGAGTCTGCCAGCTGGGGTGCGCAGATCCGCAATTATGTGCTCCACCCCTATACCCTCGTCAAAGACACTCGCACCAAACATGAAGCCCACGACGCCCAAGCTGTCCTCGACGGCGCCATCGACGGCTTTATCGAGGCATATTTGGCGATGGGGGTGGGGGAGAAGTCGTAGCTTTCTCGCTCCATCCCCCAGCCATATGCTATACTGGTATAGTGATATTGTTAGACAGAGTAACCAAACGGTATGATAAGGACGCCAAGCCGGCGCTCGATCGGGTGAGCTTGCATGTTGAGCCCAATGAGTTCGTCGTTATTATTGGCACGAGTGGGGCGGGCAAGAGCACGCTGCTCAAGCTCCTTACTCGCGAAGAGAAGCCCACGACGGGCAAGATTGTGGTCGGTGGTATCGACTACGACACCCTCAAGGATAAGCATATTCCACTGCTGCGCCGCAAGATCGGCGTGGTGTTTCAGGATTTTAAGCTGTTGCCGCAGCGCACGGTGTTTGAAAACGTGGCCTTTGCGCTGGAGATTGCAGGCATGAGCAACCGCGAGATCAAGAACACAGTGCCCAAGGTGATCGACCTCGTTGGCCTCCGGGGCAAAGAGAAGCAATTTCCACATCAGCTCAGTGGTGGTGAGCGCCAGCGCGTGGCGATTGCCCGCGCCGTTGTGCGCCAGCCCAAAATTCTTATCGCTGATGAGCCCACTGGCAACCTCGACCCTAAGCACAGCTGGGATATCGTCCGTTTGCTCGAGAAGATTAATAAATATGGTACCACCGTGCTCCTGACCACCCACAATGTCGAGATCGTTAACCGGCTCAAGCGCCGCGTCATCACCATCGAGCATGGTAAGATCACGCACGACCAAGCCAGAGGGAGTTACCGCCAATGAGCCGCCGCAAAGATACTGCTCGTGCTCTGATGCAGCAAAAGCGCCGCCGTCGCCAGTGGCTGACGTTTGTCCGGATGTGCCACTACGGCGTTAATAACTTTAGCCGCAACGCCTGGCTGACTGTTGCTGCAACGCTGGTGATGACAATTACACTGCTGATTGTCTTTACTACCTTTGTCGCGCAGCGTTCGCTGGCCGACACCGCTCAGGCTATCAACAAGGATATTGACCGCTCAATCTACCTCCGCCCTGATGTCTCGGAGGAGCGCGCTCAGCCGGTGCTGGTGAGTTTGCGCCGCCTCAGCAACGTCGAGTCAGTCCGCTTCATTAGCACAGAGGAAGCCAAGGAGCAGTTTGCCAAGGCTAACAAGGACGATGAGGCTAAACTGAACGCCCTTAAGGAGGCGACGAATTCACTGCCCGCGACGATCCGTATCACCCTGCATGACAATAACGATACATCGCAGCTGATAGACTTCGTCAATACCAATTCTGCCCTCAAACCACTGATTAGCGCCACCCAAACACCGACCTTTATGAGCCAGCGGCGCAACGGTACAACGCGCATCGCAGAGTGGACGCATATGTCGCAAAAGGCTGGAGTAGCGGCTAGCGTGCTCTTTATCGCTATTTCATTCTTGATTATCTTTAATACCATCCGTATGGCGATCTTCAACCGGCGCGATGAGATCGAGATGATGAAACTGATTGGCGCCGACCGGGGCTTTATTCGCGGGCCATTCCTCGTGGAGGCAGTGGTATACGGGGTGATTGCCGCGGTGATTGCGACCACGCTGGGTATCATTACGCTCTTTCTCTCGGGCAATTCGCTCAAGAAGTGGGGGGTGGCCCTCCAGCCCACCATTGATATGGCAGCATCCTACTGGTGGCTTATCGCCCTGGTGATGATGGCACTAGGCGCATGCATTGGCGTCATCTCATCGCTGGTGGCCACCCGCCGTTACCTAAAGATTTAGCATTGATACAAAGGAGGCCCGTGTTGACAAAGCACACACCGCTTGTTACCATAAGAAATATGAAACAATCCACCACATCTGTTTCGCGTGCCCACACTGCTGTGGCCGCACCTAAGAAAACCAAGGGGCTTGCCACCAAGTCGGTCATTGTGGCAGCTGCCGTAATTATGGCGCTCAGTACGCCAGTTAGCACCTACCTCGGAGTGACCACCGGGACTGCCTCGGCCGTGTCGCAGGAGGAATACCAGCGACAGATCGATGCGCTCAATAAGGAGATTGGGCAGTATCAGTCGCAGGCTAAGGAGCTGAACGAGAAGGCGAAGAGCTTGCAAAATGAACTCGAGGTCTTGTCGAAGCAGAAGGCGATGATCCAAGCGCAGATTGATATCAGCCAGAAGAAGCACGACCAACTGCAGGAGAAGATTGCCCAGACCAAGCGCGACATCAAGGCCAACCAAGACGCCTTGGGCGACACGCTGGCCGATATGTACGTCGACCGCACCATTAGCCCGCTGGAGATGCTGGCCAGCAGCCGGAACCTTGGTGACTATGTGGTGGAGCAAGATCGCCGCGATAGCATCCAGACCACGCTGAGCGAGACGATTACCCGGGTCAATAAGCTCAAAAAGCAGCTAGAAGAGCAAAAGAAGGAAGTTGAGCGTGTCCTGGCAGACCAAAAGAATGCCCGCGAAGCCCTCGCCGCCAAAGAGCGTGAGCAAGCTGACCTCCTTGCCCGCACGCAAAACGAAGAAGCAAACTACCAAAAGCTCACCGCCGACCGCGAGAGTGAAAAAGCCCGCGTCCAGAAGGCACAGCAGGATGCCATCCAAGCGGCCATCCGCAACGCTGGTGGTGGTGGCTCGCTCGGTATTACCTCTGGTGATGGCTCGATGGGTGGCTACCCATGGGCTGGTGGCTGTACCGTTGATGCCAATGCGCTGTCGCACGGTGGCGCATCCGGTGGTGGCGAAGATCCACTGGGCTATGGCTGCCGCCAGTGTGTAAGCTACACTGCCTGGAAGACTTACCAAAAGACTGGCTACGCACCACGCTACTGGGGCAACGCCAATATGTGGCCAAATGCCGCTCGCAATGCTGGTTTCTCGACGGGCCGCACTCCACGAGCCAACGCCCTTGGTGTCATCTCGGCAGGGCAGTATGGGCATATCGTCTACATCGAAGGCTACGACGCTGGCAGCAACACCGTCCGCATTAGCCAGTTCAATTACTTCAATGCCGGCGGCCCTGGCTGGGGTCATTATAGCGAAATGACGGTGCCTGCTAGTACGTACGATACGTATATTTATCTGTAGGAGAGAATATATAGCGCAAACGACCACCCAAGTAACGGTGGTCGTTTTTTAGTGGGTGGAACTCTCGAGGCCTACGCTGCAGATAGGGTAGGCTGGTGCGGGGCTTCGGTTTGGGTGATGGTTGTATCAGTGGTAGTACTCACCTCAGGCGGACCAACTCGGTACCCATACTGGTTGTACTCTGTGCCAATTGGATCATCCCTCTCGCAGCGCCGGAGGGGTTCAATATCAGTGGGCAGCTGGGCAATGTAGCTGTTGCTAAAGGCGGCGCGTGTATCGGCCTGGGCCATATGGCCCAGTAGGACAAAGAGCTCTTTGACGTTGCTGATTGCTTCGCTTGTGCTGGGCGGCTTCTCACCACCGTAGGTAAAGCCGTGCTGCTCCTGCGCTAAGAGGTCTTGATTAAAACCGTGGCCGCAATCGCGGCAGTCTAGACAGCGCTCATAGAAATAATGCACTGAGTAGGTAATCTCGCTATGTGCGATGGTGATGGGCGGCTGGCCACCATGGGCGCTCCCTTTCATCTTGGTAATGATGTTTGTGAGGCTGTCGATGACATCGTGGAGGATTTGCTCGCGCTGGTGGCGTTCGTCGTCGATAATGCGCATCGCATCGAGCTCCTCGCTGCTATGGCGCGGAATAGTCGGCAATTCAGCAACAAGCGCAAGACGCCCAACCTGGCAAGTCTGAGGGGTAGGCTTAGTAAGCAGCTGTGAGCTACCTTCAACAGTGGATGGTAACGGGAAAACAGGCGCTGCTTCTGAGCTGACAACAGCAAGAGACATTAGGTAACCTCGCTTATTTTGTTAGAAAATGGTAATTGTCTATTATACGAGGATGAGGCAAAAATGCAAGGGGTTCGAAGTATCGCATTATTGTGACCAATAAAAACATAAGCTCTTCTGTTCATTGTTTGTTCTGCTACCTTCTCTCCCCCTTCCTCCCCTCTATTTCTCTCATTTTCTTCCTTCAAAAAGGCGAATTTCGAAATTCGCCTGGTTTACCCTGTTTTTTCCCTGTTAGCGTGGGTTCTTTTTTCTCTTCTTTTATATATTTATATATAATAGGAGAGAAATCGATATGGATGGATATGGATATATAAAGATAGAGGATAGAGATAAATAGAGAAATAGAAAGAATAAGTAAATAGAGATAAAAATAAAGATAAATAGATAAAGAAATATAAAGATAAGGAAATGGATAAATAGAGATAGAGAAAGATAAAGAGATAGATATGAGTATAGAAATAGATATAGATATAGATAGAGATAGAGAAATATAGAGAAAGAGATGCATAGAGATAGAAAAGGAGAATATATGAAGATAGATATAAAAGAAATAACTGAATGTGAAGGATAGAATAGAGCGGTAGGTCAATGGTTATCTTCGTACTCTTTTGCCGCGTCGCTTGGCGTAGTATAATACCATAGTATGGTACAGAGTGACACGGCGAGCGCGAGCCGCTCGAAATATGACTATGATGAACCAAAAAAGCTGGCTATCTCGCAGCTAACGGCCTTGCTCGTGGCGGTGCTGCTACTGGGGGCTGGCTTTGTGGCAGGGATGTACGCCGACAAGCTCTATGCGGCGATTGCACCAGTCTTTGGCTTCAAGGTATCGGCCGATAGCATTGACCTGAGTAGTGTGCAGCAGACCTATCGCAAGCTCAAAGCAGAATATGATGGTAAATTGGACGATACGAAGCTGATCGATGGCGCTAATCGTGGCCTAGCTGCAGCTACTGGCGACCCTTACACTACCTACATGGACAAGCAAGAGACCGAGCAGTTCGACCGTAGCCTCAATGGCGAAGTGAGCGGTATTGGTGTGGAGATTGCATCACGGGGCAACCATCCAACAGTAGTGCGCGTCGTCGATGATTCACCAGCAGCCAAAGCAGGCCTGCGGGCCGGCGATATCTTCCGCAGTATTAATGGCCAATCGGTGGTGGGGCAGAACTCTGAGGTGGTGGCAAGCAAGGTGCGGGGTGAGGCCGGCACAACCGTCAAGCTGGTGATGCAGCGCGAGGAATCGACCGAGGAGTACACCATCGTCCGGGCCAAGGTAAGTGACGCCAGTGTGCGTAGCCAGATTCGCGACGGCGTGGGTATCCTCACCATTACCCGATTCGACGACCAAACTGGCCGACTCGCGCGCCAAGCGGCAGAGCAGTTCGTTCAGCAGGGGGTACGGGCTGTGGTGCTCGACCTACGTGACAACGGTGGCGGCTATGTAACGGCTGCTCGCGAGGTCGCCAGCCTGTGGCTTGAGAACAAAGTCGTGGTGGTAGAGAAGTCTGGCGACGTCGTGCGGGATACCGTGCACAGTAGTGGCCAGGCGCTGCTCAAAGGAATGAAGACAATCGTCCTCGTCAATGGTAACAGCGCCAGTGCCAGCGAGATTGTAGCGGGGGCACTGCACGACCATAAGGCAGCGACATTACTCGGCGAAAAGACCTTTGGTAAGGGCACCGTGCAGCAGCTATTTGACCTACCTGACGGCCGCAAGCTCAAGATCACTGTGGCGCGTTGGTATACCCCAAATGGCCGCAATATCTCGCAGGGCGGCATTGCACCAGATACTGAGGTCAAAATGAGCACCGATGATCGCAACGCTGGCCGCGACCCACAGCTCGATAGCGCCCTGCAAAAGCTCGCAGAGTAGACATATATCCAACAAAATGCAAACAATTGTTCGCCAAAAGTATTGTATTTGCCTTGTATCTACGCTACCATAAAGGCATATGGACAGACGAAAGAAAATTCTCTTGGTAGAAGACGACACCGCGCTGCTGGCAGTGTATCGCTCGCGGCTCGAGCTGGAGGGCTTTGCGGTGAGTGAAGTGCACAATGGTGAGGATGCGCTCTCGGCAGTGGTCGACGTTCGGCCCGATCTCATCTTGCTCGATGTAATGATCCCCAAGATCAGCGGCTTCGACGTGCTCGATATCTTGCGCAACACCCCAGACACTACCAACGTCCGCGTTATCATGCTGACGGCGCTGAGCCAGCCCAAGGACAAAGAGCGGGCCAAGCAGCTGGGAGTGGATGACTACCTCGTCAAGTCGCAAGTGATGATTGGTGACGTAGTGGCCCGCATTAAGTATCACCTGGGCATGAGCCAAGAATAACAGAGGCCAGAGGGCTGTCGAACAAAGCGTGCAGCGATCCCTTGCTTCTGAGTGATTTTTCTTCAGCATTGTTTCATGGTATTATAAAAAGATGACGGAAAAATATTCGGCATCACTCCCACCACGGCAGCCTGAGTACCTCTTGACCCAGCCAATCACGACGGACGGCACGCCAAAAGAGTGTGCAACTCATCCCGATACGCACAGTATTCCCAAGCGCGACGATGTGCCGCAGCATCTGTGGAATGTCTTGCGCAGCAGCGGTCAGCTCGACGAAGGGTGGATTGATAGAGAGATTATCGACAAGGATGGCACGGTGCTAGTGCGGATGACCAAGCTAGTCAACCGAAGCAATATCCACCAGCTCGAGAAATGTGTACCGCTCGCGGTGCTGCAGGAGCAAAACATTGACTTCACTAATGCATACCTGCAAAGAGCCTATGGTGTGATGATGGAGGATGGCAAGCTGCAGCCCGTTGCTGATACCACTCATACTACTCACCAGAATGACTCAACTGATGAGCAAGAAACAGAGGTAATGCCTGCTCAAGGAGGCGATACGTATGAGCATCTCAGTGGGGATAGTGCGCGCCAATTAGTGGGGAGTGTGGCAGCAAAAGTGAGCGACGGAGAAGTGGATAATAGCCCACTGGTGCGGCGGGCGCTTGAGCGTATAAGATAATACGCGGCTTATTCCAAAAGGCAGCAATAACTGGAATCACTAGTGTCAAAGCCCTTGCTTCTCAGGCGAGAGACTGGCTGAAAATGATGAGTATGTGTCGTTCATAGCTGTAATACAAAGCATGCCATTGCTAAGTAGTACGGGCGGCGCCTATCGATAGCAAGCACCGAGTTCGCTCGGGTTACCATCAAAATAAGAAAACCACCTCGATCATGAGGTGGTCTTGCGTGCGCTATAAAACACTTACGCTGCGCTGACGCACACCTGGGTGCGTGGCTGGGTCTTGCCAGTGAAGGTAGACTTCTTGACCTTCTTGAAGCTGACAACACCACTGTGAGCGGCGTGGATGGTGTAGTTGCGGCTCATGTATGTGCCAGGGCCAGCAATCTTCGTAGCGCCCGTCTGGCGGACGAGGACCTCACCAGCATTGACCTGCTGGCCACCGAAGCGCTTGACGCCAAGGCGCGCCCCAGCGTTATTGTGGACGTTCTTGCTTGAGCCACCTGCTTTGACTTTTGACATATCACTCCTTTAGCTAATATAAACAATCTATACGATTATACGTGAGGGCGTGGGCGAAGTCAAGCGGCGAGAGGATGAGATCGCACCATCTCGCTGCGTGGCGCTTGCTTTGGCGGCCGCGCCGGCCAGGCAGATATTGGCCAGCTGGCGCTATGGTGGTATAATAGGTGCACTACCAAATACAATAACGATATGAAGAAGGGAGTGATGATGGAAGGACGATATGGAGGAATGGGGTGGGATAATGATGCATCCCCAGTCGGTGGCTTGGACCTGGAAGAAAATTTGGGGGAGATAAGAAGAGAGATACGAGAAGCTGGTGGCTCCACTGCAGAGCGGGCAGCAGGGCTTTCACCTGAGCAGCTTGCTCAGGCGGGTCAGACCCTAGAAGAGGCTCGACGGTATTTTCATGGGGGGCTTGATGCCTTACATGATTTTATGCGCACGCTTTCTCCTGAGCAGCAAGCAGCGCTTCACCAAGGTATAATATCTTTATTTGAAAAAGCTGCCGACAAGCTGCAGGCCACAAAGGGTGCAATCACTCCACAATAAATAACTATCAAAAAGTTTCTCACTACCAGAGTGGTATAAAGAACCTCAGCATGATATACCTGAGGTTCTTTGCTTTTTGTAACTGTTAGCATGCAGAAGAAATACATGCCTGCTGGATGACCAGAATGAGTTTCACTCCCCAAGGTTATTTCATTACTTCCATCACCAACAACTCCCGCGCTACCACTTGGTTCTCGCGGTAATAACAGAGGTCGGTGGGGCGAATATGCTGGAGTGGACGGCGCTGGTATCCCAGTTGCTTTAGCTGGGTGATGAGTGGCAGGTGAGTAAACTGCCCGTCGCTGCCGCGCCAAGCCGGCACCGCGATGACTAGTGGTGTGCCAGAGCGCAGCTGGGGGTGAAGATTAGTGAGAAAATGGCTGATGATATGGTTGCAGGTGGTACGCACAGCGCTAAGCTTGGCCGGAGCGGGTGGGGCAGAGAAGGGCTGGCCTAGGTATGTCTCACAGACAACGGCGCTGAGCTGCTGGGCAAGTGGCCACTGATGGGTAGTGGCATCGGCTTGAGTAACGCTATGCACCGCGCCAGGAGCAGCCGCAGCAGAGCGGTGCTGCAGCCAGGTGAGGTTCTCGCTGGTGTAGCTGACCATCTTGGGGTTCAGATCGCTGCCGCACACATCGTAGCCCAGGAGGAGTGCCTCTTGCAGGACAGTGCCAGTGCCGCAGAAGGGGTCAAGCAGTATAGGGCGCGGCGCTGGCTGCTTGGCGGCGAGAGAGGATTGCACCAGTGGCTCAGTCATATTGACCATCATGCGGGCGAGCTTGGGTGGCAGCATACCGACGAAGGCGTCGGTGCGCGGGCGAGCTTGGTCGCGTGCGGCCAGGGCAGAAATGTTTTGCGCGCCAACACTCTCCGCCACAATAACCCGTCCATCCTGGGCTCGCACCACCAGCAGCTCAATGTGGTGGGACGAGCGACCAAGCTTGTTGTGGTGGCTCGTGGCAGTATTGAGCGCTGGAGCGGCGTTGGGGATGAGACGTAGGCTCGTGCCAGAAGCGCGCAGCTTTGCCTTGAGAATAAGGCCGGTCTTTTGCACCTCGCGGGCGGTGGCAGAGAAGCCATAAGCACTCATGCCCAGCGTAATCTTGTGCGGCGCGCCCTGCCACTGCGCGCTATAGTGGCGAACGATCTGCCGGCTCACCGCCAGCCAGTTACCGCGCAGATCTAACACCACCCGGCCCGCCTTTTGGCTGCCACCTAGGCGCTCAAAATCGAATATATCAGAGGTAATAGTAGCGGCCTGCGCGCCAAACCAACGTACCGCCGCCGCGCCATACAAACACTCCAGCTCCGCCACACCCAGGGCCGGCTGCCGGCCAAGAATTGCAATATACATATGCCTAGTATAGCGCAAAAGTGGGTAAGAATGGAGGGAATAAGCAACCGGCCCGAGAATTGACAAGAGCGACCAGGAGGCATATCATACGCCTATGACATCATATTATACAATAGCTCGCCTTCTCACCTATGATGACAGGCGTTTTGTCGGTATGGGGTGGGAGATTGATTGGCCATGGATTCATCAACCTGACAACCCGAAGAGTCCCTACCTGTCATTTGGTGACCCACGCTGCCCATGGGCGATTGAGGTTGGCGTCTGCATTACCCCGCGCGATAAGTCAGTCCGTGAGAAGATGGACATCTCCCCTAATCATGATGTTGGCGTGGGCACGACCGAGCCAGGGCGCTATATCCTCACCGTGTGTTCCCAGTCATTCTTGGATGACCCTGCTGGTGCAGAGTATTTTGATGGCGACCCAGTTACACCACTAGTCATGCCTCAGCTTGACTTCGTCGAGATAGCAGCATTTGTTGAAGCAAAGCTTGCCAAATACCAGCATGTTCCAACAGTCGATAACCCATTCGGCACCGACAGAGAGTTCTATGAAGCGACGAAAGACTGGTTGTACGACACTGAATACGAAGAGTGGACGGCTTATGAGGCGACGATTGCGTGCCCGGCGAGTATGCTGGAGTAGCTGCAGTTAACCTCGTGGTATAATATACCGTAGCTATGCAGAAATATATCAAAAAAATGAAACAGCTGTCCTTCCGCACCTGGCTGAGTATTATGACGTTTGTGCTGATTGCCTTGATTCTATTCTTGTCGCGGCACGAACTTCTCCAGGCGTGGCATTTGCTACAGCAGGTCAATATATGGGTCTTGATTGCCGTCTTCCCAGTGGCGGCGTTGGGGTATTTAGCGGCGGGTGAGATGATCTTCTCATATCTGCGGCAAAAGGGCTTCGTGCGTGATGTGAGCCCTTTTGCCCTGATGCGCTTGTCGCTGGAGCTAAACTTCGTCAACCACGCCTTTCCCAGTGGCGGCCTGAGTGGTATATCATATGCCAACTGGCGCTTACGCAAATACGGCGTCTCGACGGGGCGCGCGACGATGGCTCAGATGGTGCGCTATGTCATGGGCTTTGTGGCAGTGGTGCTGTTCCTTGCAGTGGCGGTGGTAATAGTGACGATCGATAGCGGAGTGAACCGCTGGATTATCCTGATGAGCGGGGGGCTGGTGTTTTGCTTGACGATGATCACGCTACTGGGGGTATATTTGCTGACGAGCCAGCGGCGGCTCCACAAGGCGGCGCATCAGGTCACGCTGACAATCAACGGCTTCGCGCGGCGCATCCTGCGGCGCACAAAGCCAGTGATGGACGAAGCTGCGGTGCGGCGCTACTGCGATGACCTCCACACCGACTTCCTCGAGCTGCGGCGCGACAAGAAGCTGCTGTGGCAGCCCTTCGTCTGGAGTATTGTCTTTACGATTATGGAGATTTTGCCCTTCTGGATGACCTTCCAGTCGCTGGGGGTATCAGTTAATCCTGCATCAATTCTCATCGCTTATGGTGTGGCCACGACAATGGCGGTGGTCGTCGCTACCCCTGGTGGAGCTGGTGCGTATGAGGCGGTCATGGTGGGGATCTTGGCACTCTCGGGTGTGAGCCAGGGCCAAGCCATCGCTGGGACGATGCTCTACCGCGTGATTGCTATCGTTACCACACTGGTGTTTGGCTATGCATTTTACCAACTAACTATCATGCGCTATGGACGCGACAAACCTCCCACCACTGAGCGTTAGCGACTTCCTTGCCTGTGCGAGCCAGGTACTGGAGGGAGCATTTCCGGTACTAACGGTCGAGGGCGAGGTGGCTAGTATGGCAGTGCGCCAGGGGAAGTTTGTCTTTTTTGACCTCAAGGACGAGACAGGCAGCGTGAGCTGCTTTATGATGGTGTGGCAGCTCCGGGTGGCGCTGGAGGATGGCATGCAGGTGGCGGTGCAAGCCGTGCCCAAGCTCACGGCGCGCGGCAAATTCAGCCTGACCGTGCAGCAGGTGCGACCAGTCGGGCAGGGGAGTATTAAGAAAAACTTCGAGCTGCTGCGCCAGCGCCTTGGCGCGGAGGGGCTCTTTGCTCCAGAGCGCAAGCGGCCGGTGCCCGAGTGGCCCGAGCACATTGCTGTGGTGAGCAGCCCCCAAGCGGCAGGCTATGCCGACTTTATGACGATCATTGGCCAGCGCTGGGGTGGTATGCAGGTCGATGTCTATGCAGTGCCAGTCCAGGGTGCTGGCGCAGCCGACCGGATCATCCGTGCCATTGAGCGCTGCAACCGCCAGGCAACCGTGCCGCAGGTGCTGGCGATTGTGCGCGGTGGTGGCAGCGCCGATGATTTGCAGGTTTTTAACGACGAAGCACTGGTGCGGGCGATTGCTGCAAGCCGCGTGCCAACGGTGGTCGGGGTAGGGCACGACACCGATGAGACACTGGCCGACCTTGCCGCCGACGTCCGGGCTGTGACACCAACTAACGCTGCTCAGCTTATCACACCTGATGCCACGGCAGTGCAAGCGCGGCTAGCCGAACAGTTACAGGCAATGAAGCAGACGATTATCGCCACAGTAGATGATGAGCAAGTAGCGGTGCAGCATCAGCTGGCCGAGGCTCGAGTGAAGCTAGCCAGGCAGCAGCAGGTACTCGAGCAGCAATGCACAGCACTGCAGGCCCGGCTTCGGCTGTATAACCCTGCAGCAACCCTAGCGCGTGGCTATGCCCTCGTGCGCGGCCAGGCCGCCGTCGGCCAGGCGATCACCATCGAGCGATATAGCGATATGATAACAGCGGAGGTAACCCATGTCGAACGCAAAACAACCACCAAAACCAGCTAAAACAACTACCACGCCCAATGCCAGCACTCGGCGCACTTCATCAGCTCCTCGGGCCAAGCGCGCCACGCTGAGCGATGACGACCAACTGGCAATGGCCCTTGCAGCAGAGGGAATCACGCCGGATTATAGTCAAACGAGCAACCCGTCGGTTGACTCATCAACATCGCCACAACCTGACCAGCAGAGCAATGCAGATAACCGTTCACTACGTGAGCAGATGGAACAGCTGGAGGAGATCTTGGCATGGTTTGACAGTGATGAGTTTGAGCTCGAGGCGGCGGTAGAGCGCTACCAGCAGGCAGCACGCGTTGCCGAGCAGATCGACCAGCGCTTGAGAGAGATCAAAAACAAAGTAACCATCATCACAGAGGACGCAGCCGCCTGATGATGTGGTGGGCACTGTTGGTCATCATCCTGCTGTTTTGCGTGACGGCGCTGACGGGGGCACCCTATGTGCCATCGCACCACCGCGATGTGCAGCAGGCGCTGACCAAGCTCTATCGCCTTGGGCCAGAGGATTGCTTGGTAGACATGGGCTCGGGCGATGGCGTTGTCTTAAAGATTGCCCGCCAGCAGGGCGCACGGGCCTTTGGCGTGGAGCTCAACCCGCTCCTCGTCTTGCTCTCGCGCTGGCGCTTGCGTGGTGATACTAAAGCGATGGTGGTGTGTGGTAACCTCTACCGCACGAATTTTCCAGCTGGCACCACAGTGGTCTACACCTTTGGCGACTCGCGCGACATCGCTCGGATGGCTGCCCATGTGCAGCAGCAAGCCACCCACCTGGGCACAGATCTATGGTTCATCTCCTACGCCTTCGCCGTGCCTGGCTGGACGCCAGTGCGCGAGCAGGGTGCGCATAAGCTATATCAAGTGCGAGCAGAACAGCACAAATAGCATCCCGCTCTTGTCTATCGCCCCAGGCATAAGTATAATAGGGATATGACGAAGCAATCTTACAAACGACGAAGTTTTCTTAGTGGTAGCACCTTTGCCATTATCGGGCTGGCACTGCTGGTGGTGCTCTTTGGTGGGTTTTCGGCCTGGGCCTACACTAACTATACCGAGGCCAAGAGCAACCTCGATAGCAAGATTACCGCGGCACAAGCTGAGGCCAAGAAGACGCAAGCAGACGAAGACGAGAAGAAATTTGCCGAGCGCGAGAAGCAGCCTATGCTGCAGTTTGTTGGGCCAGATGACTATGGCCGCCTAACTTTTGATTATCCCAAGACCTGGAGTGCTTACCAAGCCACTGATGTGAGCGAGGGTGGTGGCAAGACATATGAGGCGTACCTCAACCCCCGTGTCGTGCCACCAATAACAGATACGCAGAAGATTGCCATTCGTATCAGCATTGAGCAAAAGATCTACGACAAAGCGGTGGCCGACTACGACAGCCAGATTAAAAAAGGCGAGCTGAAGTCGAGCGCCTGGAGCAACGACAAAGGCCTGACAGGCACGCGCCTAGAAGGGAACTTTAGCAAAGACATCCGCGGCACCGCAGTAGTAATCAAGATGCGCGACCGGACGCTCACGGTGCGGACAGATGCCGACGTATTTAATAACGACTACGAAGCCCTGATAAAAACCATTAAATTTAACGAATAAATATAGAACATTGCGACGATCTGTGCTACAATGCAGCTGGTATGAGCACGGAGGGGAATGCGGTTATGATGAGCGGCGCTTCCTGGGGGGAGGCGTCGCTCTTTGTTGCGGCGGCACACGACCTCAAGTCGCCACTGGCGCTGCTGCGGCAATTGGCGTTGAGCTTGGAGGCTGGGGGGCTGTCGCCCGTCGAGGTGGCCGAGCTAGCCCGGCGGATGGCACTAACCAGCGAGCGGGCCTTGCGCCTCACTACCGACTTAACGCAATCCACCCGTCTCCACGAGGAGCTATTTGGCATCGAGCCGCTCAACTTGGCATTGGTGGCGCGCGACGTTGTGGCCGAGCTCCAACCGCTCTATGCCGCCAAGGGGCGTCGCCTAGCGGTACGTGTGCCGCGGCGGGCAGTGGTAGGTCTCGGCAACCGCGACCTCCTGCGGCGCGTTCTGTGCAACTTCGCCGACAACGCACTCCACTACAGTGGCGAGGGCGACGCACCTGTGGTAGTGCGACTCTCCCGGCGAGCTGGCGGCCAGGTAATCCGCCTGGCGGTACGCGACTATGGTCCAGCCATTCCGCCATCGCTCTGGCAGCAATTGGAGCAGCGCCTTGGCGTCAGCGCGCAGCCGCTGCACAACCGGCCCGGCAGCAGTGGCCTCGGGCTCTACATTGCAGGGCAGTTTGCCAGTGCGATGGAGGCGCAGATTGGGGCAGTTCGGCACCGCGATGGCGCGACCTTCTACATCGATCTCCAGGCGGTGTATCAACAGAGGTTATTATGACGCAATCGCCACCGCGGGTGTTGGTCATCGACGATGATCAATGGTTTGCTGAGCTGCAGCTTGCGGCAGTGCAGCGGGCTGGTATGGTGCCTGTCTATGCGGCCGATGTGCTGGCTGGCATGGCAGCGCTCGACGAGGCACTCCCAGCAGTGATCATCCTCGATATGTTCATGCCAGGGGGTAATGGCCTGGTGCTGCTTCACGAGCTGCAATCGTATAGCGACACGGCACGCATCCCCATCATCATCTGTAGTAATAATGCGAGTGACATGACCTTGGCCGATCTTGCTCCCTACGGTGTGGTGGCCTTGCTAGACAAAACAACGATGCGCCCCAGCGACGTGACGAACTTACTACGCAGGTACATCCCAAGCGAGGTAATCGCATGAGTATGCAGCGCACCACAGCGATCGTCCTGCGCCGCACCAACTATGGCGAGGCCGACCGCGTGCTGCAATTGCTCACGCCAGAGGGGCAGCGGGCGGTGATCGCCAAGGGTGTCCGGCGCGAGAAGAGTCGGCTGGCTGGGGCGGTTGAACTCTTTGCGATTAGCGATGTCGTCATCCGCCAGGGGCGCAGTGAGCTGGGCGTGCTAACACAGGCTCGCCTAACGAAGTATTATCAAACCATCGTGGCCGATTATGACCGCCTACAAGCTGGCTATGCCGCCATCCAGTTGGTGGCGCAGGCCAGCCGTATGCTGGACGAGCCGGCGTGGTATGAGGTACTGCGCTTGGTATATGAGGGGCTCAATCAGCCTAGCGTACCCGTCATGCTTACTCAAGCCTGGCTAGCCACCCACTATGCGGCACTGCAGGGCTACGAGCTGAACCTACTGCGCGACGTCGTAGGCCAGCCCCTCCAGCCCGAGCGGCGGTATATGTACGATGGGTCAGAACGGGGCCTGCGCCTGAGCGACCAAGGCGACATCACCGCAGCGCACATCAAGCTGCTCCGCCTACTGGCAACGCGCCCACCCACGGTGGTAGCACAGGTCGGTGGCGTGCTAGCCATCCTGCCCGAATGCTGGCTGGTGGCACGGCAGCATGCTGGGGTGTAGCTGCAGTACAGTATACATGCCGAACAAGAAAATATCTGGAGGCCAGTGACTAAGCAAATGGATGAGCTCTGTATATATTCTGGCCGGAACATTTTCGGTTTGATGTGTATACTGTACTGTTTTATCATCCACCCGATGAAGAACGTACCCACCTCAAGAAATGCTATAATAAAACTAAAGAACCAATCATGAAGCTGCCGCGTTGCCAACGCGGAGAAAGGACGCGTGTGAGTAGCGCAACGAGCAACGTAACAATGGAAGCAATTATCAGCCTATGCAAGCGCCGCGGCTTTATTTATCAGGGGTCGGACGTGTACGGCGGCCTGAGTGGCACATGGGATTATGGCCCGCTAGGCGTGCAGCTCAAACACAATATTATGAACCTATGGTGGCGCAGATTCGTCGATGAGCGTGATGACATGTATGGCGTCGATGCGGCGATTTTGATGAATCAGAAAGTGTGGAAGGCCAGTGGGCATGTCGATACCTTCGTCGATCCGCTGTGCGAAGACACGGTCAATCACCGCCGCTACCGCACTGACCATATCCTCAAAGACAATGGTGTTGACGCCGATGGTATGACGATGGAGCAGATGGATGCGGTGATTGCCGAACAAGGCATTAAAAGTCCCGATGGCAACTCGCTGAGCACATCGCGGACGTTTAACATGATGTTCAAAACCCACGTTGGCGCGACCGAGAGTGAGGATAGCATCAGCTACCTGCGCCCCGAAACCGCTCAAGGCATCTTCACCAATTTCAAAAACGTCGTCGATAGTTTTTATCCGAACTTGCCGTTTGGTATCGCTCAGCAGGGTAAAGCGTTTCGTAATGAAATTGCGCCGCGCGATTTCGTCTTCCGCTCTCGGGAGTTTGAGCAGATGGAGATTGAATATTTCGTCGATCCTGAGCATTGGCAGGAGGCGTTTGATGAGCTGCTGGCGGCGACGCATGCGTTTTTGGCAGAGCTAGGTTTGAAGCCAGAGCATATCCACGAGCTGGACGTGCCGGCGGAGGATCGGGCGCACTACAGCAAAAAGACGATCGACATCGAATACGACTATCCGATCGGTCGCGAAGAGCTGATGGGCATCGCCTACCGGACCGATTTTGACCTGATGAACATCCAGCGCGCCAGTGGTAAGAGCATGGAGTATACCGTCAAGGGGACGAACACAAAATTTGTTCCGCACGTCATCGAGCCGTCGTTTGGTGTCGAGCGGGCGCTGATGGCAGTGCTGGCCAGTAGCTACCGCGAGGACGAGCAAAATGGCGAAAAGCGGGTGTATTTGGCGTTGCCAGAGCATTTGGCGCCAGTTAAATTTGCCGTTTCACCGCTACTCAAAAATAAGCCAGAATTGGTAGAAAAAGCCCGCGAAGTCTACGCCCAGCTCGCCAAAGCTAACCCTGGCCGAGTGATGTGGGATGACAACGGTAACATCGGCAAACGCTACCGCCGCCAAGACGAAATCGGCACCCCGCACTGCGTAGTCATCGACTTCCAGACGCTGGAGGACGGTACGGTGACGGTACGTGAGCGAGATACGACGGAGCAGAGGCGGGTTGTCGTCGATAAGCTAGTATAGCGGTAGTACGTCCGCTTATTGCCGAAACACTACAATTGCAATATACTATGCAAAAACGGTAATTGAATTATAAATAGAAGGAGCGACTGATGAACGGAGAGAAATCTATCCCGAGTGGTTGGGAGTCACACATATACTCAGTAACAGGTGAAAAGACGGAATTTATCATTCCAAAAAAGGGTGTGTATATTGAGGTGCCAAAGCAGTCCCAAGAGAGGCTGCTGTCTCTAGATCGGCGCGGTGAGATCTCGTTCGTTGAGGAAGCGAAGAGCGAGATCTTCGACAAGAAAGAGTATCGGGAATTCGGCGAGTCTTTCCTTCAGGCGCTGCGATCGACATCTCGCATCATTAGCTATGCAACGGGCCAACCATATCACGAGATGGGGCTAAAAAGCTGCGCGCCGCTTGGCATGAGTGCCAGCAGAGGACTTTTGCGTCTGGCTCATCGGTATGAAAAACTCAAAGAGCGTGAGGATGACCCACGTGTTGTTGTAACGCCGTATAATCTTAGCCGCAAGCTATGGGAGCAAGCCTTTCGGCGAGCGATGGAAGATGATAGCATCGAGAATAACCCGTTGCGGCAGCAAATTGATACAACACACGATATGAAGCGAACGATATATGGCCTACATGTCCGCAGGAGTCTATCCCATGATGTGTGGCCAAAATTTAATACAGTTCCAAAGGATACAGCGGTTTTTTATAGCCCTGATGGCATCCCCTGTACGGCAAGTGTTATTGCTGGTAGGCAAGAGCCTCGATTTCGAGGGATGAGCTACCAGAAAATCCACAAGCTAGACTGGTGGGCCGATATAGAAGAGCCTGAGCTGTCGGTCGAACAGGCGCTCTCGCAGGTGGCGGCTGCGCTCATAGGTCGGAGCGGTCAGCAGTCACCGGAAAATAATAGAAAGCCCGATCCAACACTGAACGTGACTATTATTCCAGGCCTTTCGGTTGGAGGGATTCCGTTTCCTTTTCTTCGTAAGCTTGAGCAGAAGCAAAACCCCGATCAGATGCATGCGAAAAGTCTTGATGTAGTAGCTACAGAAGGGCAGAATCAATCTCCGTTAGATAAAGACCCGAATCTCTATAAGCGGTATGGTTACGACAGCCAAACCATCGCAGAAGCTCTAACTGCTGAGCTGAGTCGGATTATCGAAGGAGAGTCACAAGCACCGGGCTATCAAGTCTATGGAGCATACTGCAAGGCACCAGAGCAGTCTCTGTATGCTCCGTATGTTTTATGGGGTAACAACGGCTGTGTGACGCTGTTGCTCCAAGCTATCAAAGAGGGCGATAGGCGAATCGGCTTTCGCCATGCCACGCGGTGTCTGTCTGAATCACCTCGGGTGTAACTGGTGGCAATGAGTCATCAACGTACTTGATAGATGCAACACAAGCTAGATAACTGACCGTTCGGTACTTTTAGCGAGAAAGAAATAAGGATGCTATAATTACTCTCATGCCAAAAAATACCAACGGACACCTCATTACGCACAATGCAGACGGAATAGTCCGCCACGATTACCTCTACCGCATCTCCTTCAAAGCATTAATATATAACGACGCTGGGCAGGTCTTGGTCGTCAAAGAGATCGATCGGCCGTTTTGGGATTTGCCTGGTGGCGGGATGGATTATGATGAGACGATTGAGTCGTCGCTAAAGCGTGAGCTGCATGAAGAAGTTGGCTACCGGGGCGATGTGCGCTATCAACTTTTTGACGCATCGGACCAGATATACATTGAGCGGCTTGATGCGTATCAAATCTGTTTTTATTGTCGCGTTTGGCCAGAGAACTTCGACTTTGCGCCAGGAGAGGAGGGTGATGACGTGATGTTCATCAGCCCTGACAACCTACAAGGCACCGGTTATGATGCGACCGATCGGGCATATGCGGCGCATAGGCAGTGGCAACAACTGTATAGTAAAGTTGCACAATAAACCTTGATTGAGATGTGTTTCTTTGCTACTATAGCCTTATAGCACCTCGACTTGGGTCAGTCCCCGTCGAGGTTTTTGGTATGATCATTGATTGCCAAAACTTCTTATATAAAGCTGCTGAGATCAGTAAAGTAACGAGTGGCCAAGAGAGTATTGAGTGTTGGATAGATATACTACAGTAAGTGAATCACATCGGCACCGGTCACATGCCAGAGCACACCGTAGTGGCTAGCGACTACGCCATCAAGGTCATCAATCTCCTTTATCCCGGCGATAGGGCCGCTATCACCCACGAACGCCAGTGGCAGGTGCGGGTGATGAGGGAGGGGATGGCGGTTGCATAGCTGAGGTAGTAAGTTAGCCGTCTGGCGCGAATATAGAAAAAGAAAAGGGTCCTTAGGCAACTAACCGTTCGGAACCTTTTCGTCTTAATAGCTCTATTGTAGCGACGATAGAAGAATAAAGCAAATGAGCTAATCTAGTTACGGTGGACAATTATCTATATAAGTAAATAGCGAGAAAAGCTTCAGGGTGGTATAATCACCTCATACGAACAAAATCACAAAAGGCTAGGTGTATACATATGAGTAACACGACAGAAAAAACATCTAATTCACTCCCCCTCATTAAAAAAGAGCATCGCAACAAAGTACTCATCACCCTCTTTGTCTTGACGGCACTCGCCGGAGGCGGCTACTGGGCGGTTGTAGCTGCGACAAGCAGTAGCGCGCCGCCGGTGGCGCTAGCATTGCGCTTGGCGTACGTTGCGATTTTGTATATGCCGGTGCCACTGTATACTCTCTTGCTGAGTCGATTTATGCTTCGCGTGCCAGTACCATTTCGTGCGTTGTTGTCATTGAAACAAATCACAGCCAAGAAATATGCATTGGTCGCTGGGCTATTCTTGGCCTGGGTAGTATTGATGATAGGCTCCGTTGCTATTCTTGGCTGGCTGTGGCCAGAGACTTTTGGGCACCTGGCAACGACTAATGGACATTTGGTACACAACCTTGAGAAGCTCATCGGCGCATCGGTCGATACTAGCGCGATGAATATGCCGCCAACACCGCTTGCTATGCTGCCACTTGGTATCTTTGGTGCATTGATGGCTGGGCTGACGGTAAATGCGATCTTTGCGATGGCGGAAGAGATCATGTGGCGTGGTTACCTTGCGCAGGCATTTGCTGGGCGGCCATTTTGCAAGAAATATGTGACGATTGGCGTGCTGTGGGGGCTGTGGCATATTCCACTGATTGCTCTAGGGTATAACTATGGCACAGCGAACGCGCTTCCGGGGTCGGTGTTGTTCATTGGATTTTGTGTGGTGATGTCGCTTGTGCTTGGTTTTGTCGTTGAGAGAACCAGAAGCGTGTGGCTCGCTGCTGTGCTGCATGGGACGTTTAATGGCTTCTCGCAAGTTATGTTGCTTCTGGTTGTTGGTGGGAGCTCACTGTTGGCTAGCTCAGCAGTAGGCGTTGTCTCGCTTGTGGCGTGGCTGGTAGTGTTTGCGGGTTGCTATATAAGCACTGCTTTTGCATCTGTCACGGAGCGAGCATAAGCGGACTGTCTCATCTAGGAGGGTCGATTTCGCTAAACTACTATAGAGGTATAATAAAATCATGCGTATAACTCGTCGTATTCAAGCGGTAAAGCTTCGCCATATTGGGGGACTGCTGGTAATTTTTCTCCTTGGTATGGCTGCGATGCGGCAGGCAGCTTGGTATGTGTCGCTGGTGTCTGGTGGTACGGCAATCCTCGACCTTAACTTTGGCAATAGTGCCGCCCACATTAACCATACATTGGCCGCTCTGGGTGAGGCTGGCAGAAGCGCGTATCTTCATGTCTTTTTGCCGATCGACGCCTGCTATGCAGTTATCTATGCGGTGTTTTATGCTTGCACATTGGCGTTTTTTCTCCGACGTCTCCCGCTGCGGCGGTGGAAGTTGAGCTGGGCTCGGTGGATAGTTGTGCTGCCTGTGGTGGCTGCTGCTTGCGACTGGTGGGAGAATATAGCTTTTGCGTTCATGCTGAGCCAATTTCCGGCACTCGTGCACCCAGCACTTGCGGCTAGCACAACAGTAGCGACTATGGCAAAATTCGTACTCGTGTATCTATCGTTGCTGCTTGTGCTGGGTCTTGCGGTATACCATATGGCGCGGTGGATTGCTACCAAGCACAGCTCCAGTAACAACGACAAGCACCACCACTCATAGCGCATCGTGAGGTGTACCACCGGTCATTGCTCAATTACCCCCTTGTTACCATAAGCACAATAATGATATAATGCGAACGTTATATTAAGGTGTTGTGTTTCACAACAGAAAAGGAGGGTTTTGCATGAGGGAACTCAGGCAAGCAAAGTATAATAAATGGAGAACGCTCGCTCGCGTGTCTCAGGCTGGGTGCCTCGTGGCGGTAGCCGCTATGGTGGCACTGTTTGCCCAGCCTACACGGGCTGCCCAAGAGGTAGCTTGGAAGGAGCAAGCTGGCTCTGGTGTAAAGAACTGGTCGGCAATGGCTGGCTCGACAGACGGCACCAAGCTCGTTGCAGCAGTGAATGTCGGGAATATCTACACCTCGACAGACAGCGGTGTCACCTGGATGGAACGACCAATAACCGGCCTTCCTGCGCCGCAAAAGTGGACGGCTCTTGCCAGCTCGGCTGATGGTAGTAAGATCGCTGCCTTTTACCAATGGGGTGGCTACATGTACACTTCGAATGACTCAGGTGCTACCTGGACGAAAAATGGTCTCCCAGGAGCTGCTGGTGACTGGGTGTCTGTGACGAGCTCGGCCGATGGCACCAAGCTCGCTGCTGTGGCAACCAACCGTGGGGTATTTACCTCTACCAACTCTGGCGCAAGCTGGAAAGAGCAAGCCAACCCAGGTGCGAAGAAGTGGACATCGATCGCCGGCTCGGCTGATGGCACCAAGCTTGCCGCGACTGTTGCCGACGGTGTTGTCTACACCTCGACAGACAGCGGTGTCACCTGGACAGAGCAAGCAGCCGCTGGCACTCAGAAGTGGACATCAATCGCTAGCTCGGCCGATGGTATGAAGCTCGCTGCAACCGTCAATGGTGGCAAGATTCACACCTCGACAGACGGCGGTGTTACTTGGAAAGAGCAAGCTGCATCAACCCCACAGAAGTGGACATCAATCGCTAGCTCGGCCGATGGTATGAAGCTCGCTGCAACCGTCAATGGTGGCAAGATCTACACTTCAGATGACGGTGGTGCAACCTGGATGGAAAATGACAGCGCTGCTACCGGTGCGTGGTCGGCTGTTGTTATGTCGAACGACGGGGCCAACCTCGCTGCAGCACTCAACGGCGGCAACATTAACACAGCAACAGCTAAGGACAAGCCAGTTGTGCAGCCAGCTCCGGCCAACCCAGCGCCCGCAAATCCTGCGCCTGCCAACCCAGCTCCGGCGACACCTGCGCCCGCAAATCCAGCGCCAGCTACACCCGCTCCGGCCACCCCTGCGCCCGCAACCCCAGCACCAGCTACCCCGGCACCTGCCAATCCGGCACCTGCTACACCCGCGCCTGCAAATCCAGCCCCAGCTGAGCCAGCCGTAGAACCTGCACCAGCAGAAGAGCCGGCTCCGGCTGCAGAGCAAGCACCAGCAGCCAACCCAGCACCTGCAGCTAAACCAGCAGAGGCTGCCGCTCCTGCTAAGCAAGAAGGTCCAGCTCTCGCTGACACTGGTGACAGTGTATGGCTCGTTGCTGCACTCGCAGCCAGTGGTCTTGGCGCCGGAAGCTTCTGGTTCGTCAAGAGCCGCAAGAACTAGAGCACTGCACTGCAGCGTCTCTATACCCAAGAGAAAGGCATACCGTATGCCTTTCTCTTTTTTTGGTTGGCAGGGTAGAATGTGGCCTGTATTAGAGTAATTATATTATATTGAGCGGCTCGGGTACTGACGTAGCGGCGATATAGCATAGCTGTGCTTGAGCATAAGTAGCAAGGAAAATACCCTACGCAGGTAGAACGCCAGCACTAGCGCGCTGCTAGGGGTTCTTGGGCGAGAATAGGTGGGCCACGACCGTGTTGGTGCGGCCTTTGGCTGTGCGCGGTTATGATGCTAGAGATGGTGGCCGCCGATAGAGCTTACCTCCCGTGTGGCGTGTCTCGGTGCCGATCACTAGTGTATCGGCATGTAGGCTACATCAACGGCAGCAAGAGTGATTGTATTGAGTCAACAAATGGCCTTCCGCTAGCCCTCCGCCGATGAGGGCAGCTTGTACTTTTTGGAGAGACACCGTATAGCGTGCTCTTATCTTACCCAAAGCAGCGTTGGGGCGGCTAGAGTGCTAGCCGTACACGGCCAACCAATGCGAATTTCGCTCATACTAGCAAGCTTATATACGCACACCAATACACGCGCGGTGGCAAAAGAAATCGGCTTGGATAGCATAGTATCCAAGCCGAGGTGCACCTGTGCGGGGTAGTAGTGCGCTACGAGCGCCGCCTGCGGAGTATCCACACCCCGCCGCTGCCTAGCGCAATTGCAGCGAGGACAGTGGGGAGGAGGCTGTCGCCAGTGTTGGCGAGGAGGCCACTAGGGCGCGATGAGTTGCTGGTAGAGCCAGTGTGCGATGTATCTTCGTAGATGGCGATGGGGTCGAGGATCGTGCCGTTGGCAGTGCCATCTTCGTCACCAAAGCCGCCGTCGGTCACATCGTAGGCAATTGTTGTGCGTGTGCCGCTGGGGTTTGTACCAAAGTTGATCCGGCTTGTGATATCTTCGATGACTGAGCCGCCTTTGGCCAGCTTGAGCACGGTGAGGCGGCTTGGGTCGCGGTGGTGCTGGCTTAGTGTGAGTGCTACATGGGTGGTGTAGCCAGTGTGAGCGGTCTGCCCAGCACAGGTGATGGTGAAGCGCACGCTGTTGCGCAGAACCCGGCCTTGGTACTGCGCGGGGGCGGTTGCTGGCTCGGCTGAGGCAATGTGGCTGCACGGTTTGCCGGCCGTAGCGAGCGATACCGCACCGCCGTGTGGCTGGGTAATGGTAGTTGAGTTGGTCGGCTGATTTGGCTGCGTGGGCTGCTTGGGTGTTGGTGTGGATGGGGCTGATGTGATGGCGTTAAGCCGAGCCTGGAGAGCGGCTTGTTTGCGTGCATCCTTGACGGCCGCAATGCGGGCTTGAGCAGCAGCAATATCTGCAGGGCTCTTGCTGGCTTCGGCTCGGGCCACAGCAGCTTCGGCAGCGGCCAGTGTGCGATCATCTACCGGTGGAGTGGTGGTATATATCATGCCACCGTAGGCAGCAGCTATCAGCTTGCTCCCATCGGTCGAGCTGGCAAGGGCTGACCAGTTGGGCACGCCAGGAGACGTCTGAGCTACCCACGTTGTGCCGCCGTCGGTCGATACGTAGATATAACCACCACCGCCAGCTGTTGCAGCGAGGGTGTCGCCATCGGCCGAGATGGTTGCCGCTGTCCAGTTGTGCCGGCCGTCCACACTGCGCTCCGTCCATGTCACGCCACCATTGGTCGAGATGTAGACGTTACCACCAGCAGCTGTTGCGACGAGCTTTGTGCCATCGGGCGAGCTGGCAATTGATGTCCAGGTGCGGCTGCCAGCTTGGGTGCGTTCTGTCCAGGTCTTGCCGCCGTCTAAGGAGGTATAGATAGCACCGCCTTCGACGACTGCAGCTAGTTTGTTGCCATCAGCCGAGCTTGTGACGGCGCGCCATTTGCGGCTGCCCGACTTTGGCTGCTCCGTCCAGGTTGCACCGCCATCGCGCGAGGTGTAGATAACGTGATCCTTGGCGACAGCCACCAGCTTATTACCATCAGCCGAGCTCGCGATCGACATCCAGTTGATCGAGCCACTCATCGCGTGCTTGCGCCACGTTGCACCGCCGTCTTGCGATGTCATGATGTAGCCGCCCCAGTCGTAGAGTGCCGCAATCTTGCTCCCATCGGCCGAGCTCGCGATGCTCACCCAGTTGCGCACCTCAGACTTTGGTTGCTCCGTCCAGGTCGCGCCACCGTCGCGAGAGGTGTGGATTGTGCCACCCCAGGCGGCAGCTGCAATCTTGCTCCCGTCGGTCGAGCTGGCAAGGGCCGACCATTTGCGGTCGCCTGCAGCATCATGCTTAGCCCATTTCGTGCCAGTTGCTGGCACTGGCGTCTCGGGTGGCTGCGTGCCCGCACCCTTTTGGAAGACACGCACATAGTCGATCAGCATCGTCTGGGTGGGGAATGGCTCGGATGGGTCGATAGGGCTGAGATTTTTGCTAATCTCGACGTAGTCATTGAGGATGAATTGCCAGCCGCGGTGGAATGCACCATTAATATTCTCTTGGCTGGCGACCTTCGTCAGTGGTTCGGCATCCGTCCTGGGGAGGATGTTGCCATCGTCGGTAGGGCTCACATGGTAGCGATATACCTTGATGGGTTGGTCGTCTACAAAGTACTTGACCGTCGTACCATCATACTCAACGGCCCAGGTGTGCCACTCGTAGGCAAACGAGCCTGGCCGCGCACCGGCATAGTGCTCGCCACTGTGCGAGAGGGAGCGTGTCCGCCAGCCGGTCTTCCATTTGCCATCGGCACCGTGGTGGTAGCACGACATGTGTGTGGTGGACCACGCGTAATTTGGTGTGGATGAATACCACTCGATGATGTCTAGCTCACCGTATGGGTCGTTGGCCTTGGGGTTGTCGTTGCAGTTTTGGAGCGTATTGCCACTCACCATCCACAGCGATGGCCGTGTGCCACGCTTGCCATTCCAATTAAACTTTGCCCGAATCTCGGCTCGGAATGGCTTGGTGCCGTCCACAACCTTGCCCTTGTTTTTGACCCGTCCACTAAGGTAGCGGGTTGTGGTGCCGCTGGGGCAGGGCTGCTCACTCATGTTGGCACTGGTAAGCGGCTCGCTGAGGTTGCTCACGCAGTGGCGCTGCGTGGTGATCTCGAGGTGGCTGTTGGCAACCTTGAGATTGTTTGGGCTGTAGGCGAGGTGCGTATTGCGCAGATTATCAGTATTTTGCTTGAGTATATCCCACTCGCCAGACACAGCCGAGCCAGTAAACTCATCGTGCCACACCATACCCCACTGGTCGGCATGCGTTGTGCCATGATAGAGAAGTGCAAGCAACACAACACTACCAAGTGCCGCAAGCACAATAATTGCTTTTTTTATCACCGTTTTGTCCCCCCTGTTTTTGTCTAAAAACGTTATGAGCATGATTATAACGCTTATGGTTAGCTTTTGGCAAGGGGTTAGGCCCATAATCTTGCAAGACTCGCTGCATAATGCATATTTTTGCCAGGGCGAGAGAGCACTGTATATGCTCGCAGTGTGGGCAGTTATCCACGCGATTTCCACAGCACGATGTGGTTTTTACACCGCTACAGAGATGGGGTAATAAGGGGTGGTCTTTTGGGCTATTGCAGCAGAGGATAGTGGGGTATACTAGAGGCACGACAACCTAACACAAAGGAGGGTGTATGACGAAGTTAATTAACTATTCGCTGGCCGGTGTGGCAGTGGCCGCAGCCATGGTGTGCCTGAGTGGTGCGCCAGCTCATGCCACCGAGCAAGAGCTCAGTGCAGCGCGTGCGGCGTGTAGTACAGTGGTTGGCCAGGTCAAGGCAGCCAAAGCATATGCCTACTGGAAGATGCCGGAGGGCTATCCGGAGGATCACAGCGCCGATGCAACCAACAGCTTCCGCCAGCAGCATGGCTGGGTGGTGGCCGGCACAGAGGTGTACGACTGGGCGTCTAACGAAGCATTTGCCAACAGTGGGCGCTTTGTCTGGGGCAGCAAGACGGTCAACTTTGCGCCAGGCAACTTCTGCTTGAGCAGTGGCAAGACGACGGGTGGCCGCGAGCTCCTTCTCACCTTCCAAAAGGATGGTAACCTCGTGCTCTATAGCCACACTGGCACGGCCCAGTGGGCGTCTAACACGCAGGGCAAGGGTGCACGCCTGGCCTTCCAGGGCGACCGCAATATTGTTGTGTACGACAAGAACGACAAAGCTCTCTGGGCATCGAGCTGGCAGTGGAGTACCCCGCGCCGCGGTGCCAAGATTGCTCAGCCCGGCCAGCGCTGGTGGCACGGCTATGGCAAGGCACAGCAAACACCAGAGTGGTTTCATGCGTCGCGTCGCACTACAACCAAGCCACAAGACACTGGCGTGCTCACCCTGCGCGCCACCGACCGCACCATCGAGGGTATCCCCGAGACCAACTGGGCCTCGCCACAGTACCCACAGCGCGCTACCTATGGCTCGGTAGTGGTAACCAACGAAGCACGAGGTGATGGCATACGAAACCACGTCAACATCGTTGGGACGTTCGACAACTAAGCAGCGTATGTAGCCTATATCACGTTCTGCTCACTATGCCCCGCATCATACTGATGCGGGGTGTTTGGTTTTCTGTGGAGTAGTGTAAAGTCGTTTTAAAATGCCTTGACCTAAGATAGCACCTATTGTAGCTATGCTTGCCCATAGAGCAGGGCTATACTATTATATCTAGTATCACAAGGTAAGTATAAGGATCAACCTATGAGCAGAAACGAAGGACTACAGACAGAGACCAACTGGCGCAGCCGATCAGCGAAGATTGTTGGCTCAGTGGCGGCACTAGCGGTTGCCACAGGAGGCGCGGCTGGCTGTGCAAGCTTGGAAAAAGATGTGGGTGTGACGATAGAAAGGCAATGCACAACACATGATGGCGGTCTCGTTGGCTGGGAAAATGTTTCGTATAAAGATAACCCACCTTCCTTTAGCGGGTATGAAGCCGATAAGGCAACGCTTCATTGCCCAAAGGGGTCGACCGTTACACCGGAGCACAGTGTGAGCTATACATTATTTGACCCAACTGACTCCACGCAGCTCAATCATGCACGATGGGATCAGATGAAAGGCAGCAGTGTCTCGTATATTGTCAAAGAAACAAATCGTGACGACCCAGTCCTGACGACAGAAAGCGACAGCACCGGCACAGAAGTGACAATACGTACAGTGGAGCAGAGTGGGCTTGCTGTGCATCTGGAGCGATACGAGCCAAAGAAACCATCACAGGAATAAGTAAAAAGATAATCCCGTCTGCCTTGCTAGGTTATATAATGGGAAAGGAATCTAGAATAGATGAAAACAATCTATATCCACGAATCTGGTACGTTGGACTTGGGTTGCCATAAGCCGTACTTCGTTATGGCAGCGCTGATGATCGACGACGAGAAAGCGCTCAAGCGGATGAAGAATTTGATCCGGCGGGTAAACGGCTACGTTTTGCGACGATACAAACCAGGGTCATTTCTTGTCGATTGGTACGTCAAAGAACATATTGAGCAGTATATTACGAAAAGCCTACCAGCTCGGGATGATCACTCTATCACGTATGTTGTGATGAAGCGCGACAAAGAGCAGACGCGAATGCGCAATAAAGCAGCACGTATCCATATGCGGCAGGTGCTGCTGCGCCGGCTGCTGCTCGATACACTGGTGCGGTGCCATGAGGATGTACGTATCGTTATGAGCAATAAGACGATCAAGGCGGCAACGGCGCGTCAGATACAGCGCTACATGCAACAGCAGGCGCGTGAGCACGGGTACCAGCATGCACTTGTGATTGACGCGGTTGAGCCGCAAACTAACTATGGACTGCGTATGGCGCATTTTATTACCCGCCTTGTTTTTGTGACGTATATGCGACCAGTGTATCTTGGCCGGGTGCTGCACAATCTTCCATTGGCGCGGCTCCGCATTGCAAAAGGTGAATTCATTCACGAGAGCCATACCAACTGGTTGCTCGATCAGCTTGCTTGATATATACTAAGTGGGCACCACATGTGGTGTCTGTGGAGTCAGTCTTATGTCTTGCTTAGTGTAGTAAGTGACGTGTATCGTCACCGAGACATAAGCATCCATGGCGCGTTTGCTGAACGCGCCATTTTTTGATGTCATGTTCCTATAGATTATTATATTGTGATATAATCTATCTCCATGACAGAGAAGTTCCAAACATCAGCACACCCATCACCTGAAGAACCCAACGTGCAGATACATCTGCGCAATTTGCGGGCAGACGATGATGCGGATAAGGCACGCCTTGGTGTGTGGTATGGTCTACATCGAAGTGCGGGTGATATCTATGTGGCAGATATCGGGGTAGGAAACCAGCCGCATCATAAGGATTTGCGGGCTGAGATTGGCTTTGAATCTAAAGATTCATACCTAATATTACCAGAGGATTTTGCCTATACACTTGGTTTTGCGTTTGGGCGCTATAATCCAGATAAGACTGAGCAGGATGCTTATGGTGCTTCTTACGATTTGCAGGCAGAGCGCTTCCATCAGGCAGAGGTATCTGCCGCAACGACCGATGCCATTGTCCGCACAGCAATGCTTGGAATGAAGTATGCGCTTGTGGTTGACGCAAAGCAGCTAGCTGATCTGCCGCCGACTGTGCAGCATCCTGATACACAACTTCTTATACCTGAAGACTGGCAGGGCAAGGTCGACACGACAGGTATCGACCGCAGTGGCCGCCCAATATAGCGTAGAGTACTCTTACTGATACACCGCCGGCTTCAACACACCAATATACGGCAGGTTGCGGTAGTGCTGGCGGTAGTCGAGGCCGTAGCCCACCACGAATTCATTGGGGGTGGGGATGCCGATGTAGTCGGCCTGCACATCCACCGTGCGGCGCTCGGGCTTATCCAGCAGAGTGCAGAGCTTGGTGCTGGCGGTGTGGCGCTCGGCAAATAAATCAAACAACGCCTGAGCGGTGTGGCCCGTATCCACAATGTCTTCTACCAGCAGCACATGCCGGCCAGCCACATCTGTATCGAGGTCCTTGAGGATGCGCACATTGCCAGTGGAGGTAAGTTCATCGCCATAGCTCGAAACGTCCATAAAGTCGATTTCCAGCATGCAATCCATCGCTCGCACTAGGTCGATCATAAAGGGCGCTGCCCCGCGCAAAATACCCACCACTAGCGGGTTTTTATCGGCATATTCCTGGCTCAGCTGCTCACCCAGGCGCGCCACAGCACGCGCAATGTCATCTTTGGTAAAGAGGATTGTTTCGATATCATTATGCATAAGGATTATTGTAGCAGATGTGCAGGGCGAGGGCGAATTTTTTGGAAGATGATGTGCGGTGAAAAATGCGTGGAGACGTGAACAATGCTACAATACCATCATGACACAACGTACCATTCCATCCCATGCTCGGATGATTCCGCCCGAGGCACAGTGTGTCTTTGTGGGCGAGATATTTCGCGTCTACCAGTGGCCGCAGCGGCTCTATAATGGCTCAGTAGCAACCTTCGAAATGGTGCGCCGACCCGACACAGTATTCATCATTGCGGTCGATGATGCAGGCAAGGTGCTCGTAAACGATGAAGAGCAGCCAGGCGGCATCGTGCGGCGTGGCCACCTGCCAGCAGGGCGGGTCGACCCTGAGGATACAACCATCATCGCGGCGGCGCAGCGCGAACTGCGCGAGGAGACAGGCTGGGAGTTTGCCGACTGGCAGCTGCTGGAGGTGGTGCAGCCCGAGCCGAAGATGGAGTGGTTTATCCACCTTGTGTTGGCCCAGCAACCCGTGCGCCACATGCCACCACACTGCGATGCGGGCGAGCGGATTACCACTCGCGCAATCTCCTGGCAAGAACTTGTGCAATCGGCGGTGCTACTGCGGCATTTCCCATGGCTACGCGATGTTGCCTCGGTGGAGGAGCTTGCTCCGCGTCATAGGGGTGACCTATAAGGGCAATAGGGGTGTGGGTATATCATGTTTCTTATCTAGCGGTATAGCTAAGCCTAGTCGATATTGCATACACAACAGGGTAGAATAATTGCCTTCTGCGCTTCATACGGTATAATAGAAAAATTATGAATCGACCTATCAAGCAGATAAAACACATCAAGCAGCAGGGTAAGCTCCTGCGGATTTTTTGGCAGGCGCTGGCAGTGGCGACAGTGGTGGTGAGCGTGAAGTTCGTCCTGCACCGTCTGGGGTGGGAGCCGATTGAGCAGAGCTCGCTGCACAATAGTGTGATATCCAGCGTGACCTTTGTGATTGGTTTTTTGCTCTCGGCTACGATTGCAGACTACAAAGAGTCGGAGCGGATCCCAGCGGAGTTTGCGGCACTACTAGAAGATATGTATGATGACGCCGCGGCGATTCATCAGAGCTATCCGGTGTTTGATCTCGATGGCTTCCGGCACCAACTCCATGCTGTGGCCCAAGGGTTTTCGAGCGATGTGCGCCACTCGGCCTACGATGCCCGGCAGGACATCCGGGGCTTAACGCCGTATTTTGCCACGATGGAGCAGGGCAATGTACCGCCCAACTTCATCGTCAAACTCAAGCAGCAGCAGACGGTACTGCTCCGCCACCGCCATAGGGTAGATTACATCCAGCGGATCCGTTTTATTCCCTCGGCATCCATCTTGGCGCGCTCTATTGTGGTGGCGTTGCTTGGCCTCTTGCTTATTACCAACATCGACCCATTTGTCGCCAGCCTGACGGTCGTGGGGCTGATTAGCTTCGTCTTGGTGTATATGATCATCCTCATCCATATCATCAGCACACCCTTCCACAAGGCTGGCAAAACCCGCGACGACGTCAGCCTCTTCCTTATTCGCGATGCAGAAGAATACCTGAGCAGCCCAAGCAACACGACGAGTAAATAGATTACCACGATAGCAAATCTCTGTGCTTTATCAATAAAGATATAGATAACAGGTGTATTATTACCCATAGAATAGAGGTATACGGCTATAGCAGCTCCCTTTTCGCTAGTAGGTGGCTCGCTATTATCGCCCAACATTGCTATAATACAACTGTACTAACATTAACCATGGAGGACATCACATGGGACTTACTGACGACATCAAAGCCAAAGCCGATGACGCACAAGCTAAGGTCAAAGCAGCAGCCAGTGACGCAAAAGACAAAGCTGAAGAAGTAGCTGAGAAGGCCAAAGACGCTGCGCAAAACGCCGTTGATACTGTGAAAGACAAGGCAAACGACATTGAGAACAAAGCTCACGAAACCAAGGGCTACGTAAAAGGCAAGATGGATAAATAACCCCCGCCTCTTGATGGCTACGAGAGCTGCTCTGCATGTTAGAGCAGCTCTTTTGGTGTGAGCACGCATTTGCGAGGCAGCACTATACATGGTACGATGAGAAAAAATATAAGGAGAAATTATGCCCATCCATAACCCTGCCGATTATCCCGCCATCATCGCGCGCCTCAAAGCCAAGCTAGCCGAAAAGGGCGTCGTGATGGGTCCAACGCTCAGCGAGGCAGACATTACCGCCTTTGAGACCGCCTGCAACACGCGCCTGCCCGAGGCCTATCGACTCTTCCTCCAGCAGGTAGGCGATGGCTGCCAAGATATTCGGCAACCCAGTGGTATCTCTATCTATGGCCTCAAACGACTGGCTGATACCGAGGTAAAGGACCTCTCGCGCAGTGTGACGATCGATGACTACTGGCTCTGGGAGGAAGAAGAGGATGAGGCACTGCTCACGGACGAAGCATTTGAGGAGCGGCTGGGTAACGAAGGTGTGCTGCTCCTCGACCAAGGCTGTGGCGATACCTACCAGCTTATCACCTCTGGCAAATGGGCTGGCGAAGTGTGGAACTTCTGCGACGTAGGGGCTGGCCCATGCTGCGAGCGCCAGGACTTCCTTGGCTGGCTGGAGCTGTGGGTCGATAGCGACTTTGACGCAGACTTCTTCAAGGATTATGTCTATCCAGGTGATACTGCACAGTAATACCCCCATGCCCCATAGCACGTGTCTGCAGGGGGTATTAGCCACCGCCAGGCCATGCTACACTAAGGAGTATGACGAAACCATTTGTATTGCTACAGTCGCGCCCCGAGGATGAGGCGTCGGATAATGAATATCAGGCATTTTTACACTTTGGTGGCCTTGCGCCAACCGACCTCGAGCGAGTGCGCATTGAGGCAGGGCAGCGCCCTGCGCAGTCGCTTGCTGCCTATAGTGGTGTGCTGATGGGTGGTGGCCCGGCCAACTTTGCCTACGCTCCAGCCGAGAAGCCCGCCGAGCAGCGCGAGTTCGAAGCCGTGATGATGCCACTGCTGCGCGAGATTATTACCCATGATATCCCATTTCTTGGCGCCTGCCTGGGGGTTGGCGCGCTGGTCTCGGCGCTGGGTGGTACGCCTAGCTTTGCGTATGGTGAGGCAATTGGTGCTGTGCCGATCACCCTCACGCCAGCAGCTAGAGATGACCCACTCCTCGCTGACGTACCTACTACCTTCGACGGCTTCGTTGGGCACAAAGAAGGGGTGCTTGAGCCACCGGCTGCTTGTACTGTCTTGGCGCGCTCGCGCAGGTGCGTGCAGATGCTGCGAGTGGGGCGCAACGTGTATGCCACGCAGTTTCATCCCGAGCTCGACCCGGAGAGCCTTGCTCTGCGTATCGATATCTATCGCCACGCTGGCTACTGTGCTCCGGACGAAGCCGATACCCTCATCGCCAATGCCCGCCAGCAAACCGTCACCGAACCAGTCAAGATTCTGCGCCGGTTTGTGCAGCATTATCGGCAGGAAGAGCTCTAGGCTCGATCTTACTCATCTTCCGCTTGCTATGCTTCCATCAAGCTATGAATGGCCGACATATTCGTTATATCGACCGCTAAGAGTTGGAGGAAAGTTAGCTTATGTGGCACACTTATTATTTACCAAATGAGATGGTAGGGAAGAGGCTCGCATAGGCAAAAATGGTTTTGATGTAAGAACGCGTACTATTTGTCTACTTCTTGTGCAAAAACATACCCCTTGACCTATATAGGCAGTAGGCTATAGCACATAGCTTTGAGTAATAGTTGTAGCTAGATACTAGCTGTATCTTGCTTGGGTATAATCCTATTAAATCCAGCTATGAACCCATATAGGGGGTGGCCTATGGGGTATTGGTAAGAACAGAGGTAATAAGATTTGCAAATTATCAATATATCATATATGATAATGAGCATTATGAAATTATTTGAAAAAAGTTCAATTCCGAATCACGTACGGATTCATACTGATTCTGTCGTTCTGCCATCGATCAAGCGCTATGACGGTGCGTATACCACACCGGTTAGCCTGGCAACTGACATACGTCTAGAAGGTGAGGGGCGCAAGCAGCAATTGGTGGTGGATGTCGTCCATACGACGCAGGGGAGCCACAAGGATTTTCTTGATCGAGGTATCGTATCAGACTATGGATTTACAACGGCAGCGCTACCTGGCATAACGGGTGAGATGCGTGGCTGGATGGGCGAAGGCGAAGGTGATGGAGTGGTAAATGTCCTCGCACTTATTCGGCCGGTTGACGTTGCAAAGAGAGGTATGGTTAATGAGCGGCACAACCCAGAGGTAGTGCGCGCACGGCACATTGGTAAGCTCGCTGCTATGGCAATGGCCCAGTACCTGCTCCTTGACAAGCAGGCCGATGCAGATATGACCTTTGATACGAAGATACTGCAAAAAACCATGAACAAGCATAAAAAGCGTGGTGATGTAGCAATACTCCTGCCGTAAGCTCATGCCTCGCAAGGGGTATAGGCACACTATATTACAAGCCTGTGGAAACATAAGAAGCTCGATAGTTCATACGAGCTTCTTTGCTTTTGGCGGGGGTAAAGAATCGCTACTCGCGGAGAGGTCAAACTGTTGTGCTTAGCTACTATTGATTGAGAAAATAATCTTCACGTAGATACCCTGCCACCCACTGATAGGATAGGGCTACCCCTATGCATCAGTGTGACACACTGCCTCAATATTATGCCCGTTTGGGTCGATGAGGAAGGCACCGTAATAGTTTGGATGATAGATCGCTCGCACGCCTGGTGCGCCATTGTCCTGTGCTCCTGCTGCTAGGCCAGCTGCATAGAATGCATCAACTGCTGCCCGCGATGGTGCAGCAAAGGCAAAGTGCAGTGGCGATGATGGCTCGCCTTGCCCAAGCCAAAGTATCCCGGTGTGTTGCATCCGGACTGGGCTGCTAAAGCCTACGCCATATGATTCGTCAATTGTCTTGGCATAGCCCAGTGGTGCCAATACCACTTCATAAAAGGCCTTGCTTGCTTCAATGTCTTTAACGATGATGCCGAAGTGGTCGATCATGAGGTACCTCCTTGTGATATACCGCTTAGTATGTTGTCTCCCAGTATACGCCACAAATGATGACAGAGGCAATGGGCTCGTAAGGTGAAATGATAGATAAATACAGGTGGGTGATAGGGGTATGGGCATTACTCTTGCCTCCCACTATTACACGCAATGGAATGAATAGTGGCGTTGATAGCTATGCAGCAATGCAAAAGCGAAAAAAATGACCACCCCACAGTGGTCTAGTGCCAGTAAAAAATCTCCACGACTTTTCCACACCATCCTAGACACTAGATATGGGCACGCTATATATAGCGTAGGTAAGGATAGAACTCTTGATCATAACAGGGGTAGTGATGGTGCGCGGCATCAACATAATGCTGTATTTGGCAAGCACTCCACACACCATATGGTATAATTACCTCGATAACCCCATAAACAAGGAGACAAGCAGATGAGTAATTTTCCGGTAGTGCGCGTTGAGCGTGTTGATGTGCGGAATGAGAGCGCGTCGAAAATTGACGTGTGGGCACGCATCAAGAATGAGTCCGACCGGCAGGTGAAGGTTGTGAGCTGGGAGTATCTGGGGAATATGCGCAACGAGTCGCACACGCTCAACCCGGGCAATACGGTGGATATGATGCTCTACAGTGGTGTGCCCAAGAACTACCCAGACCAAATGTACATTCGCTACGAAGCCGAGCATGATGGTGGCAGGCATTACTTCTTGGCGCGGCACCAGGCGAAATTTGACGAGCGCTATAACAATGACACCAAGTGGTATCGGCCATCAGACTGGATGGAGTTCCAGCGCGTGGACCGTGGTAACTAGCATGGCAGCCGCTCCACGCATCTTCTACACCGATGGCAGCGCCAGCCCCAATCCTGGCCCGGGTGGCTATGCCGTTATTGAGCAGGGTAAGCCCGTGGCGCTGGGCAGCGAGCCAGGCAACACGACGAACATCCGCATGGAGGGGATGGCCCTCATCGCAGCCATGCAGTTAGCTGGGGCTGAGGAATGCGAGATCCATACCGATAGCGAATTTTGGGTTAATGTCCTCACCAAGTGGGCACCTGGCTGGGCAGCCAAGGGTTGGCGCAAGAGCAGCGGGCCCATCAAGAACCTTGAGCTCGTGCAAGAAGCCTATGCGCTTTATACCACCGTGCAGCCGAAGCTCATCTGGGTGCGCGGCCACAACGGCCATGAGCAAAATGAGCTCGCCGACCAATGGGCCAACCGAGCACGAGCTGGGGAGCGCCTTGGAGGAGAATGAGCAGCAAGAAACCGGTCATAGCGACCGGTTTTTTAGTTATGGAAAATCTGGCTGCGGAGTGCTTACTCTATATAAAAGAATGTATACTCTATGTACCAGGCTCAAGCTCGTTGAATAGTCTTGGATCGTAGCCAAGCAGCTGGATAGCTCGTTCTTCCTCTGACCTAGAGCTAGCTGCTGCTTGAGCGGTAGCTTGGGCAGCAGCATCTTTCTTGTCGCGTTGTGCTACATCGACGAGGTGGATATTTCTAACACAAATATATGCTATACTATTACCAATATCACTAATATCCAGAGTGCGACGAGGGACTGGCCCGATGACTCGCCAGCAACCTGCCCAGGAAGTGAGCAAGGTGCTAATTCCAGCCTGTGCGCAGGGAAGATATGAGATACATAAGAGCATAGCTCCGTTCTCGCCTGGCAGTGCAGGATAAGAGAAGGGAGTTTTTTATGACAGCAACGACTATAATATCAGCACAGTTTCGCACTGCCGAGAGTGTGAGCCCAGGCCACCCCGATAAGCTGTGCGACCAAATGAGCGACGCCATCCTCGATGCCTACCTAACTCACGACCCGCAGGCACGTGTGGCGGTGGAAGTGTGTGGCGGCCACGGCACGGTGTTTGTGACGGGCGAAGTAACGTCCCGAGCAGTGGTGGCAGTAGCGCCGATTGTGCAGCGTTTGGCGGGGAGTGAGATAGAGATTATTGAGCACATTGCGCAGCAGAGCCCGGAGATTGCGCGCGGTGTGGATGATGGCGGGGCGGGCGACCAAGGCGTGATGATCGGCTACGCTTGCAACGAAACGCCTGAGCTGCTTCCACTAGAAACAGTGCTGGCGCGGCGATTGAACCAATTCTTGTATCAACGTTGGCCCTACGATGGCAAAACGCAAGTAACACTGCGTGGCGGGCAGATAACGGCAATTGTTGCAAGCTTCCAACACGCGCCAAAAGACGAATTAACAGAGGCGGTAGAGGAGTGGCTTCAGCAGCAAACGTATGTGAACACATTTTTTAAGGATAAGCAATATGACGCGCCAGTGCTACACTGCAACCCAGCCGGGGACTGGCAGATTGGTGGCTTTGCGGCTGATGCTGGCCTGACGGGGCGCAAGCTCATTGTCGATAACTACGGGCCGCGAGTGCCAATTGGTGGTGGAGCCTTTAGCGGCAAGGATGCCACCAAGGTGGATCGCTCGGCGGCGTATATGGCGCGGCGCATTGCAGTGGATTATCTACGGCAGCACCACGCGCAGGAGGTGCTGGTGCGCCTGGCGTATGCAATCGGCCACGACCAGCCCGTCGAGGCCATCGCCATCATCGATAGTGTAGAGCAGCCTATTACAGGCTACGACCTCAGCCCGCATGGCATCATCACCTCGCTTCAGCTCACTCAGCCTATCTACGAGCCAACCGCCCGCTGGGGGCACTTTGGTGAGGGGTTTGTGTGGGATCGGTAGGGTGGTGAGGCTGAGCCAATATTTCATCAGGTGAGTTTGCTGCAGTGGGCTGATAGGGTGTCTTGACGTGCGGCTTCCTTCTATTGTATTTTTTGCCCCATTGTGCTTTACTATAATAATTCTATGCGCGAAACAATTGTGACACCCAAATCAGCAGCAACTGCATATGTAAGTGCGTTTTTTGTTGGTGAAGAGCACCCAGCGGCACGGCTCGGTATGGTGATCGACCTCACCTTTGATGATAAAGATAATCCAGAATTTGATATAGCAATTGGCAATTATGGGGGGCATTGGCAGCTTGCTCAGCGTGCTGGTAAGCATAATTTGCGTGCACCATTGCCGCTGTGCTGTGCATATGACCAAGGCATGGCGCGTGGGTGGTTTGATGAAACACTTGGCGGTAGTGTGGCGCATGGCGTAGACGACCTCCGCGAGACGAATATTCAAACACCCGAAGAGACGCGGCGTATAGTGGCTATTGGTGGCTTGGTAGTAGCGCATTTTCTCGATAATCCACAGCAGGCATTCCTTGCTCACCTCAGTCGTCGGCACGCAATAGCCATGCAGTCATTTAATACAGCACAACTGCAAGCACTTGAGCAAACGCACTACACGCAGCTCATTCCTGGTAGTGCAACATTACCACAATAGACTACCCATACTTTGCCTCTCACCCCACAACCTTGTATACTAGAACCTATGGATCAGACACTTGCACAGGAGATTTTGCTCAGTAGCCAGAGTGCGCTGCTGACAGGCCCGGCGGGCACGGGCAAGACGTATGTGTTGGGGCAGTTCATCCGCCAGTGTAGGGCGGATGGCAAGTATGTGTCCGTTACTGCCACGACAGGGCTTGCGGCGACTCACCTGGGCGGCAGCACCATCCACGCATGGGCGGGGATTGGCATCCACGATAGCTTGCCGAACAATTTTTTTGATCACCTGTCGAAGACGCGGCGCGATATCATTGCCAAGACAGATGTACTCATCATCGATGAGATTAGTATGTTGCACGACTACCGCCTGGATATGATCGACGAAGTGTGCCGCCGCGTGCGCGAGGTACCGAATCAGCCTTTTGGTGGGCTGCAGGTAGTGATGAGTGGGGACTTCTTCCAGCTACCGCCAGTTAATCGCGATGGCGGGCGGCAGGGGAGCTTTGTGGTACAGTCGCAAGCCTGGCACCAGCTCGACCCAGCCATTCTGTACCTCGACCAGCAATACCGCCAGCAAAAGGGCGACGCTCTGCTCGATATCCTAACGGCTATGCGAGCTGGTGATCTGCGCCGACGCCATGCCGAGCAATTACTGGCCCGCACAGAGGTAGAGCCACCTCACGAGAGCGACCTGACTGAGCTTCATACTGTTAATATCGACGTCGATCGGATCAACCAAGCTCGCCTCGCTGAGCTGCCTGGCGACGAAGTATCGTACCAGCGCAGCAGCACTGGTGGGCAAAATTACGTCGATACCTTGCAGCGGAGCATTCTTGCGCCAGAAGTGCTAGTGCTCAAGCGGGGTGCACTAGTGATGGCCATCAAGAACGACCAAGCCCGGCGCTTTGCCAATGGGAGTATTGGCCGGGTAACAGGCTTCGAGCCAGGCACAGACTACCCGGTGGTGGAGTTTCGTAATGGCCATGTGGTGACGATGCAGCCCGATACTTGGGAGCTGCGCGATGGTACGCGCAAACGGGCCAGCATCTCGCAGCTGCCACTGCGCCTGGCTTGGGCGATTACTGTACACAAGAGCCAGGGGATGACGCTCGATGGCGCACGCATCGACCTACGCAAAGCCTTTGTTCCGGGTATGGGCTATGTAGCACTGAGCCGCGTTAAGAGCCTCGATACTATATACCTCACCGGCATCAACCGCATGGCACTTACCATGAGCGATGAAGCATACATCATCGACACGCAGCTGCGCACCCGAGCTACCCAAGATGCCGAGCGCTTTGCACATCTGCGCGAACAGGCTGCTCAGCGTGCTACAACGCAGCAGAAGAAGCCGACGAGTAAAACTAGCAGCACTAGCTGGGCGGCCAAGATCGCCACAATGCGCCAGACCCACCCCAATGCCTACAAACCATGGACAAAGGTTGACGATGAGACGCTCAAGCAGGCCTTCGTCCAAGGCGTGAGCATTGGCCAGCTCAGCCGCACTCTCGGCCGGCACGAAGGCTCGATAAAAATGCGACTGCAAAAGCATTTTGGCGAGGATGCGGTGCAGTAGCGCATTGCTATCCCAAAGTCTGGGATCGTCTCATGCTTCTCAACAGATTACAGTAAACAAAAATGAATGTTCTTGTAACGCGCTCAGCTCCTATACGAGCGTTGCAAACCTCTCAGTACCTCCCTCCTGTAGTTTACTAATTGACAAACCTCCTCGGTATCTCTTACAATAAGTAATCTAGACAATAAGGAGAAAATATGGCAAATCCAGAGAGAGAGAGAGAGAGAGCCTTAACAGGCAGCGCTGAGCGCCGAAGTATAAAAGACTCCACGATCATCCAGTCGTTGGGTCAGTTGTCGACCCATCGTGTAATCACACTAGAAAATACATCACCAAGTACAGCTAGCATCATAAAACAACCGACAGGTGCCGCCTCCATCCGACAGAATAGTGTTTTCCTTAGCGCTCGAGAAAAGATGAAAGACAGCTTCATTATGTTGGGGTATGTAAAGGAATCTCAAGCGACCATGCGGCTTAATTCACATGATATTGCCTATGTAGAGATGAACTCGTCTGGAAGGGTATCTCTTGAAAAAAACGAGACGGGTGTGATAGCGACAAGCGGGTTGGCAGGCTGCACTGGTGTGGCTGGTTTTGCAAAAAGTCGAGATGGGAAAATTCAATCGTTTGTTTCGCATTATGATGCTCTGAGTCAGAATAGCCGCATAACAAGAAAAGATAGTCCGGTTAATCGGGATCTCTATACTTTTCGCTACCAAGTAGAAAAAGACGACACCCAAAGTACGCCATTGTATGTTGTTTCATATCCTGCATCGAGTTGCTATGATCAGGATTATGGTAAGCGACGGGGAGTGTTTCGAGAATGGCATTATATGGACCAGATCAATACTACAATAGCGCAGCTGGGCAAAAACGCACAAGTCCTCCTCTTGCCATATGAGCTTAACTCACAAGGTCACTCTCTTGCGAGTGGCCGTATTGATGGCAAAGAAGGGATATTTTGGGATGGTGTCTATATTGATTTTGCTGACTATATTGGCGATACGGCAGCTAACAAACGGTAACAAGTTTAGTTATAAAGGTATAGTTGTAGTAGAATAGCTACATGCATAACCAACCAAACACACAAACCCCCACCACCGATACCACCCCAGTAACGTCACCAGAGCTAGCTGCTGCGCCGCAGAGTGATGCAGACGTAGCCACTCATGCCGAGACTCAGCCAACTAATACTACCGCTCAGCCCGCTGCTGACACGGCTGGCGATACTACCGACATCTTCCTCTGGGCCAATCAAGCCGACCGCGACAAAGACCAGCTGGAGGTGGATCTCTTCCTCTTTACCAAGGGTTATACGGTGTACGCCACTAACTATGCAGCTGAGCTCAAGGCGCAGCTCAAGGTGCTCTTCCTCTACGATATGATCACGGCGGTGCAGACAGGTGCAGCGACTGGCCTGATGGTGCGGGACTTCGAGGCAGCCAAGGCGGAGGAGAATGTCCTCGAGCGCACCACGCTCGACCGGGTAGTGCATGCTCAGGAAGTCATCGAGCAGATCACCTACAGCGAGGCAGATCTCGAGACCTTCAACGAAGGCGACCATGAATTCAAGAAGGTTAAGGGTATCATTGCGCGCTTCCGGATGGGTACGGATGGCGAGCCATTCTTCGTGGCCAAGCTGCTACCCCAGTCGCAGGTGCTCAAGGGGGCAACCGCCTGGATGTACAGTGGTGGGTCGTTCCAGCCATTTGTGGCTGATGCGGGCTTGCGCATTACGCCGGATAATCAGGTGCTGATCGTCGGCAACGATATCTTTGCCTTTAGCGAGAGTAAATTCGTCCGGCTCTTTGGCTACGATGCCAAAAAGCACGCTGTGGCGGAGGAGAAGATCGCTGCCATCACGCAGCAGTTTAAGCTTACCTTACCTGAGGGGCTCACGCTCGACCGCCTGGTGCGCGACACGCCAGCGCTGGTGACCAAACTGCAAAAGCTTGATCCCGCCCAAGTGACACAAGATCAACTCGTCGACCACGCGGACGAAATGGGCCTGGGTCTGATGACGGACGACGCGGCAGAGAGCATCATTATCATGGACGCCAAGGATGCAGCCGTCTTCGTCAATCTCCTCAACGACGACTACGTCACGAGCGACCTGACCGGCGTCAAATACGAAATGCGCGGCAAGAAGATCTTGCGCGAGAATGAGCAATTGCCAGAGTAGGGAAGAGATATTCTCTGTGTCTAGCTAGTATCATGCTATTGGACAAGAAAATATCTGGAGGCCAGCGACCAAGCAAGCGGGAGAGCTCTGTTATATCATCTGGCCGGAACATTTTCGGTTCGATGGCATGATACTAGCCTCTGAGGTAGCCGCTCGTGATAACTGCATCCACCCAATGTTCTATTTTTCTTAATCCTCTGCTGATGGTACAATAAGCATTATGGCTAAGCAACAATCTACGGTGCAATTTCCAAAACATTTCCTCTGGGGCGCTGCCACGAGCGCGCATCAGGTCGAGGGTGGTATGCACAACCAGTGGTCGGAGTGGGAAAAAGCTCAGGCCAAGACCCTCGCTGCTCAGAGCCAATATCAATATGGCGACTTGCCCAACTGGTCGCACATTGCCAGTGCCGCCAAAGATCCAAACAATTATATCTCGGGCAAAGCTGCCAACCACGCCGAGCTCTACACGCAAGACTTCGCCCTGGCCAAGAAGATGGGCCTCACCTCGTGGCGCTTTAGTGTGGAGTGGTCGCGCATCGAGCCAGAAGAGGGTGCGTGGAATGCCGAGGCGATCAAATATTACAAGGCGTACTTGGCTGCCCTAGCCGATGCTGGGCTAGAGCCCGTCGTGACGCTGTTTCACTTCACCCTGCCGGTGTGGTTTGCCGCCCGTGGGGGCTTTGCCAAGCGCGATAATGTGAAGTATTTCGTGCGCTTTGTCGATAAGTTGATGGATGAGATTGGCGCCACAGTGCGCTACGTCATTACCATCAACGAGCCGTGTGTCTACGTGACGGAGAGCTACTATAACGGCACTTGGCCGCCCAATGTGCGCAGCAAGTGGCAAACCTACCGCGTGCTGAGCAACCTTGCCTACGCGCACAACCAAGTAGCCAAAGTCCTCCACGCCAAGAGCCGACGCTTCAAGGTGGCAGTGGCCAAGAATTCAGCCTACACCTACCCGGGCGACGACGCCTGGCTTAGCCGAGCGACAGCGCGGGTGGTGCAGTTCTTCCAGGATGATTATTTCCTGCGCAAGGTGGTGCGGCAGAGCGACTACATTGCCGTTAATTATTACTTTAGTAATCGTATCTATGGCTATCGCATCCACAATCCCGAGACGACGCCAAATGATCTCGGCTGGACGATGCAGCCCGATCATCTCGAGCTTGCACTGGAGCGTCTCTGGGGCCGCTACAAGCTGCCTCTGCTCGTGACGGAGAACGGCGTGGCCGACGAGCGCGACCAGTTCCGCAAGCAATGGCTCACTCAGTCTATCCTTGCTATGCAGCGCGCCCTTGGTAGTGGAGTAGAGCTGCTGGGGTATATGCACTGGAGCTTCCTCGATAACTTCGAGTGGGATAAAGGGTTTTGGCCGCGCTTTGGCCTCTTTGCGGTCGACTACAAGACGTATAAGCGGACACCGCGCCCCAGTGCGCTATGGTTTGCTCGCGTATTGCAGCAGCAGAAGAAACAGGCAGAGCAGCCCATCGAACCACTGCCGTCTGTACCAGCCCGCAAGAAACCAGCCAAGCCAGCTGCTGCACAAGCTCAGGCCAAACCTACGTCATCAGCGTCTTCATCGCCGCGCTCTGTTCGCTCTACGCCAGCCGTGCCACCCAAACCGACGCCGCCGACGCCACCGCAAACACCCCAAATGCCACCATCTACACCAGGGCCAGCGGCACGCTCTAGCGGGGTGATTACACCGCCGCGCCGGCCAGCAGTTGCATCACGCAGTCGTTCACGTAGTCATAATAATTGGGAGGAATAATATATGGCACAGAGCAATGGTGGAGCACGCGTCGTCGTCATCGGCGGCGGGACGGGGAGCTTTACGCTCCTGACAGGCCTGAGGCAGTATGCCTCGCAGGTCACGGCACTCGTCAATATGGCAGATGATGGCGGCTCGACGGGCCAACTGCGTGATGAGCTCGGCGTCTTGCCGCCTGGTGATGTGCGCCAATGTCTGGTGGCGCTGAGCAATAGCCCTAAGGTGCGCGACCTCTTTAATTATCGTTTCGATGAGGGGAGTTTTAAGGGGCATGCCTTTGGTAATCTCTTCCTCACAGCCCTTGAGAAAATGACCGGCAGCTTTGCCGAGGCGGTGGCACTAGCCAGTCAGGTGCTTAATATCGATGGGTGCGTTGTGCCCGCAACACTCAGCAATGTGACGCTTTGCGCAGAGGGCGAGGATGGTCAGCCTATCAAAGGAGAATATGTCATCTCACAGCAGGCGCTGGCGCGTCGGCCTAAGATTTGGCTTGAGCCAGAAGCCCAGGCTAACCCCGCCGCGGTGGAGGCAATTCGCACCGCCGATATGGTCGTCGTGGCTCCCGGCAACCTCTATGGCAGCTTGGCACCTGTCTTGGTCATTCGCGAGATCCAAGAGGCACTTGCCGCCACCAAGGCGCGCTGTGTCTTTGTCTGCAACCTCGTCACCAAGCCCGGCCCAACAGACGGCTTTTCGGTGAGTGACTTCGCGAGTGAGATCGAGCGCCTAGCGGGTAGTCAGTTCCTCGACTATGTCGTCTTTAACAACACGCGCCCCAGCCCCGAGCTGATGGATAAGTACGCCCACGATGGCGAGCTGATGGTCGAGTACGATATGGACGAGATGCACCGCCAGCACTACCGCTACCGCGCCGCACCAGTCCTCGCACAAGACGTGTGGGATGGTGCCCAGGCTAGCGATCCATTGGCTAGCACGCGCAGCTTCATCCGGCACGACCCCGACGTCGTGGCGCGCCAGCTGATGCGGATATACTTTGCATAAATATCAAGGACTGGCTATACTGTAAAGATCATGGAGCATATGACGGGCCACTATCACATCTATGTCGACCTTGACCGGACGATCATCAACACTACGCAGTGGCTGCGCGAGATAGCGGAGGCACTAGCCCAGCTCTACCCAGCGCAGGTGACCGCTCAGGAATTCTTGGCGGCGCAGCCTCGCTATATGCTCCGGCCCAAGACGAACCCCACCGCGCCGACCTACGTCTTGGCAGCGCAGCTTGCAGCGCTGGGCCTAGATGCGGCGTCTGTTATTGAGCAGCTCGAGCAGACGGCTCTTGCCGATGGCCATCTCCAATACCCAGGCGTGGCACAGATGCTGCGCACGCTCAGCCACTATGGCACGGTGCAGATACTGACCTATGGTGATCCCATCACGCCGCACTGCAAAGCCCGTCTGTGCCCAGCAGTGCGTGCGCTCGTGGCTCAGCAGGGTGGGCAGGTGATTATTACTACCTTGCAAGATAAAGCCCAGTGGCTGCGCCGTGCTGCTGCTGCAAACCCCGGCCAAATAATCTACCTAATCGACGATAAGCCCGTTGCTACCGCCTTTGCGTCCGAGTCAGACCCGCCTATCCGCTGCGTGCAGATCGACCACACTGGCCAGCTTACGCCGCGCTCTATCAATTGGCGCTCAGGAGACTGGCCCATTTGTCATACGTTAGCTCAAGCAACTAATATCATACAAGGAGACATCGAGTATGCAATGCACCAAAGCAATCATCCCCGTAGCAGGCTGGGGGACACGGCGCCTGCCCGTCACCAAGACGATCGAAAAATGCATGCTGCCGCTGGGTAACCGCCCGGTAGTAGACTACGCCGTGCAAGACTGTATCGCGGCAGGCATCCGCGATATCTACTTCGTGGTGAGCGAGCAGAGTACGCAGATTCGCGACTTCTACCGCTCCAACGTCGACCTCAACAACTATCTGCGACGCAATGGTAAGGCAGATCTATTGCCCCTCATCGCTCCACCGAAGGTTAATCTGCACTACATGGTGCAATCGAGCTATGGCAAGTACGGCACAGCCATCCCGGTGAGCCTGGTGGTGCCGCAGCTCGACCCGGGCGAGCCGGTGGTCGTGCTGATGGGCGATGACTGCGTGTATAATGCCGATGGCACATCAGAGGTAGCGCGCCTCATCGAGGCAGCAGGGGAGGATCGTTCGGCTATTCTGGGTGTGCACATGCCACCCGACCAGCTCAGCCGCTACGGCGTGCTGGATGTTGCCGATGATGGCCGCCTGCGCGGTGTGGTAGAGAAGCCAGCGCCAGGTGAAGCGCCCAGCGAGATGATCAACGTGAGTAAATACGTCCTCAGCTACGACCTCCTGCAGCGCATTGCCGCCCACGCCGACCGTGAGGATGTCGCGGGCGAATACTACATCACCGACCCCTTCAACGACTACCTCGCTGCTGGTGGCCACATGGCCGTCGTCCCCACCAAGGGCCACTACCTCGACACTGGCACGCTCGAGACCTGGGTAGCAGCCAACAACTGGCTCCTCGAGCATCAGGGGTAGGGGAGAAAGAATAAAAAACCGGCTCATACCAGCCGGTTTTTTCTTGGCAAAAACACAGCCCACCAACTGCCACGGCCAAATCGGGTTTCCAGGCCCGAGAATACTCTAGAGTACTCAATCAGGCGTGGTGATTGGCGGGCTGTGTTGGTGGGCTATTTAGCCCCTGTCCTCATAGCACCTAAATGATACTATGAGCTTTGCATTGACGTAGGAGCTCAGGGTCGTGGGTAGAAAATCCCCACGTGTTACTGCTCCTTGTAAAAAGGTAGCAGCATAATCTGGGCTCTTAAAGGTCTTTTCTAGCGGGTAAGACCCGCCAGTGGTTGTGTCAACCTCGACCTTGTACTTCTTCATCGTCATGATGATCTTCCTTTCGGATCCAGAGGCCAAAGAGCTGCTTTTCGCTCTTTGAGACAAACCTCTGAGCTGAAAAGCTAATATATATATCAATATATGAGAGTGGCGTCAAGCTATTTTGCTTATAATGCCATAAAATCAGCGTATTTTCTACTTTTGTGCGTATAAAATGGCAAGATATATCTACTATAGACGCGCTTAGATCAGATCAAAACACTCACCAATCTCGCTTATTCTTATCCACACCATAGGAGTTGTGGAAAGCAACTGACCCCTGATACTGGTTGAGCTTTTCCACAGATTTGTGGATAAGCGCCAGCGCGGCGGGGAACGCCGTGGGTAAAAGGGGTTGCGTGTGGGTGAGAGTGGGTATTATACTGGGAGTAGTGGAAGAAAGTGGGTAACCACGAGAAAAACAAACACCACTGCACAAAAACAAAATAATTCATCTGTAAGGATCGCCACACCCCATGGATTACTTCGAACGCAAGCTGGATGACAAGCGTCGGCTCACCATACCGACGGAGCTTCGGGCGGAGTTTGCCAGCGGCGTGGTCCTGACGCGCGGCTTTGGCAGCTACCTCCACCTGTATGCGCAGGATGTGTGGGATAGCCAGGTAGAGCCAGCGCTGACAGGCAGCATCCTAGATGAACATGTCGCCGACCTCAACGTCAAGTTCCGGCGCGGCAAGACGGCTGCCACCCTAGACCAAAAGCAGGGCAGGGTAACAGTAGAGCAGCATTTGCTGGATTATGCCGGGATCTCGCGCGAGGTTGTGGCGGTGCGCGCTGGCCAGTATTGGCGCCTCATGGCACCAGAGCAGGCCGAGTAGCAAGGCTGTTTTTGTGACGCTCTTTAACAAGTACGTGTAACTGATATCCTCGAGATCGACCATCTGGTAGTGAGCCATGTGGGCACCCGACCCACGCAAAACCTCGTCGGGCGCACCTTCCTCACAAACACCTCCCAAAAAACTCCACCTCACATAATTGCTACGGCAATTATACACATAAGTCTCTCAAACGATCTTTGGCGGGCTCTCTCGGCCCGGTACAAGCAAAGATCGTCAACAAAAACAAACACATTTTATGCGAAAACAAACAGGTTTCGCTACCAGGTGGGTGATCTCGAATCCGCATCGGACTATCTCGCAGTAGCCTGAGCGGGGCGTATCTTTATGGAAAAGCATAGCTATACCTATCGGTAGCATTGCCGTGCCATCCTCCTGCCGAGGGAGTGTGATAATCCGTTGCAATAACGGATGATCAGCCCAGCGCAAGAGGTCAACATCTGGGAGATGTTGACCCTTATAGCGATCCCGAGTGCAGGAGGTGGTGAGGCAAGGCATGAGACGGCGTATAGTAGCTTAAGCTTAGTATCGGTTTCTCTGTTGTTCTTTGGCTAAATAGGCCACGACCAGTAGGGGAGGAAAGCAATATTATGCTACCATAAGAAACGTATGAGTATCAAAGCACATCCACCACTTCATGTTCCGGTATTGCTGGAGGCAGTGTTGGCCCAGCTCCAGCCGCGTCCAGGTGAGCGCTATCTCGACCTGACGGCGGGGTATGGCGGCCATGCCACAGCGATTCTCGAGCAGACCCAGACGTATACCACGGCGTGTTTGGTCGATCGCGACCAGTATGCTTTGTCGCAGCTTGGTAGCTTTGCAGGGCAGGGCGCACGGCTGATGCATTGTGATTTTTTGCAGGCAGCACAGCAGTTGGTTCGCGAGGGTGAGCAGTTTGATTTGCTGCTACTGGATTTGGGGGTGTCGTCACCGCAGCTCGATCGAGCTGATCGAGGGTTTTCCTTTACACACACTGGCCCGCTTGATATGCGGATGGATCAACGCCAGGCGATGACTGCCGAGCAGATTGTCAACCACATGACAGAGGCAGAGCTCGCCCGACTGATCGCCCGCTACGGCGAAGAGCCGCCGGCAAAGGCACGGCGCTATGCTGCAGCTATTTGCGCGGCCCGGCCACTGTCGAGTACTGGAGAACTCGCTAGCGTCATCGAGCACGCTACCCGTGGCAAGCGGGGCAAAACCCATCCGGCCACGCGTACCTTTCAGGCAGTCCGCATCGCCGTCAATGACGAATTGATGCAGGTAGAGCAGACGCTCCAGCTGGTGCCAGCCTTGCTGCGCACTGGTGGACGAGTGGGAGTGATTAGCTTCCACAGCCTCGAGGATCGGCTCGTCAAGCGCTTCTTTGCGGAGCAGCGCCAGGCAGGCTACGAGGCCGAGCTCCGCATCCTCACCAAGAAGCCAATCGCGGGCAGCCATGACGATGCTTACAATCCGCGTGCCCGCAGCGCCAAGCTGCGAGCCGCCGCAAAAATATAAAAAACAAAAAAGGAGTAGGGACATGCCAGTTCGTATCCCCGTACAAAATCAATCAATCACGACAACCGTATTGGTTCGCCACGGCAAATAGCCCTTGGCGTAAGACCTCGCGCTGGGGCGGCGCGCTACCCGCCCCACCTAGACCTAGAAACGACCCCATACCAACACTAAACAACACAAACACCACCACAATGACAACCTACACACGGACAATGCAATTTAATAGTCGACGCCAGAGCACCTGGAAGCGCAACCGCAACACCGTTGCTTTTGCTTCGGCTATCAAACTTGGGCCAATCACCCACACAGTGCTGATTGCCCTCCTTATCACCATCCTTGGCTTGATATATCTGGCGCAGGCAACGCATACGGTCAGCTATGGCTACGAGGCCAGCAAGATTGACGACAAGATCTCTGCTCTGAGTGAGCAAAAGAAAGACCTAGAGGTCGACAACGCCCGCCTGACTGCCCTTAAGGAAGTGCAGGGTAGCAGTGTGGCCAAGACGATGACAACACCAGCCACTACAGCGTACGCCAGCGAGTAGTCCATGCTGCAGCGCCATCTTGCTACGCCACGCGCTCAGGCGCTCGCCGCTGTGCTCGGCGGGCTGCTTGTGGTGTTTGTGCTGCGCCTGGGGTATGTGCAATTGCTGCAGCACGACTACTATGTGTCGCAGGCTGATAGCGAGCAAGTCAAGCAATTTCGTCTGCGCGCCCAGCGCGGTGAGATATACACCATGGATGGTACTACTCCTGCCAAACTTGTCATGAATGAGACGGTCTATACCGTGTGGGCCGACCCGATGGCTGTGACGGATGTAGATAAGATCGTGACGGTGCTCAACCAGGTGGCTGGTGGTAATGTGCGCGAGAATTTTCGCCAGTACATTACGCGTAAGCCAAGCCGCTACCAAGTGCTTGCTACCAAGGTGAACCGCAAGCAGGCTGAGCTTATCAAAAAGGAGAATCTCGCTGGGGTGGGCTTTGATGCGATGAGCCAGCGCGTCTACCCAGAGGGGCAGCTGGCCAGCCAAGTGCTGGGCTTTGTTGACGCCGAGGGCAAGGGGAAGTACGGCTTCGAGCAGGCGAATGACGACAAACTGCGCGGCACAGATGGCGTACTCAAGACGGTGACAGACATCCGCTCGGTACCGCTGACGATTGGCCGGACGAACATTAACCAGCCTGCCAAGAATGGGACCAACATGGTGCTGACGATCGACCGCAACATCCAGACGAGGGTCGAGCAAGCGCTCGTCGATGGAGCTAAGCGCAGTGGCGCTACTGACGTGAGTGCCGTCGTGATGAACCCGCAAAATGGCCAGGTCTTGGCTATGGCCAACCTTCCCACCTACGACCCGTCCAACCTGAAGACGATCAAAAGCGTCGCCGCGCTCAACAACAACACCATCACCACGCCATACGAACCGGGCTCTGATATCAAGACATTCACAGTAGCAACGGGCATCGACAAAGGGGTTATCACGCCGCAAACGACGTACAACAACACCGACAGCATCAAGGTAGACGACATCACTATCGGCAATGCCAGCAAGGGCCAGACGGGCAACATTACCATGCAGCATGCCCTCAATTGGTCGCTCAACACTGGTATGGTCACCGTTGCACAGCGCTTGGGCAATGGCAGCTATATCACTCGCCAGGCGCGCGACACGATGTATGATTACTTCCACAAGCGCTTTCGTCTTGGGCAGCTGACGGGAGTGGAGCTGGCTGGTGAGGCCAAGGGTAATATCATCTCACCCACCCAGCAGCAGGGCAATGCGGTGCGCTACTCTAATATGTCCTTTGGTCAGGGGATGGATGCGACGATGCTGCAGGTCTCGGCCGGCTTTAGCGCCATTATCAATGGTGGGACGTACCATAGCCCCACTGTCATCGCGGGGACGATTGACGACAATGGCACCTTTGCCAAGGCTGCGCGCAAAGCTTCGTATGCTCATGTTATCAAGCCGCAGTCATCTACCACTGTGCGCGAAATGGTACACCAAGCGCGCCAGGCCTTTTATGCGGGTGGTGATCGCGCGGGGTTCTACATTGGCGGCAAGACAGGTACATCGCAAACCATCAAGGACGGCAAATATATTTCGAACCAAACCATCGGCACCTACCTCGGTTTTGGTGGGGAGGTTGGCAAAACGCCGGCGTATGTTATTATGGTGGAGGTTTCGGGCAAAGGGCTGAATATGCAGGGGGGTCGAGATGCTCACCCGATTTTCACGGATATATCTAATTGGTTGCTCGACTACATGAAGCTCGAGCCGAAAGGACACACACCATAATGAACCTCACCACACTCGTTCGCGAGCTTAACGCGACATTTCTCCTCAGCGTTGCGGCTTTTTTGCTGGCGATGGCCCTCACGCCGCTCTATACCTACTTTGCGTATCGTTATAAGTTCTGGAAAAAACAGCGGGCCGCTAGCACAACGGGCGAGGAGTTGACGGTCTTTACCAAGCTCCATGCCGATAAATTTACGCGTGATATCCCTACGATGGCAGGGATGGTTGGCATTGTGGCCATTGCTGTGGTGACGCTAGGGTTTAATCTCGACCGAGCCCAGACCTGGCTTCCACTGGCGGCATTGCTTGGTGGTGGGGCAGTAGGGCTGCTGGACGATGTGATCAATATCAATAGTGATGGCTCGGGCTCGGCGGGTCTGCGCGCTTGGCTGAAGTTCTCGATGATCGCGGTGATGGCGGCGGTGCTGGCTTGGTTCTTCTACGTCAAGCTAGGCTATACAACGGTACATGTGCCATACCTTGGCGACTGGCAGCTCGGCCCGTGGATCGTCCCACTCTTTATCTTTGCGGTGGTAGCAACTGGCAACGCGGTGAACATTAGCGATGGCCTGGATGGTTTGGCCGGTGGACTGCTGGCGGTGAGCTATTGCATCTTCGGGGTGATTGCCTTGCTGCAGGGGCATTTGCAGTTGGCAGGCTTTTGCTTCACGGTGGTGGGGGCGCTGCTAAGCTATCTGTGGTTTAATATCTATCCAGCACGGTTTTTTATGGGCGACGTGGGGAGCTTTGCCTTCGGGACGAGTCTGGGCGTGGTAGCGATGCTGACGAATACGCTGTTTTTGCTGCCCGTCATTGGTGTGCTGTTTGTGGTAGAGGCGGGCTCGAGCCTTATTCAAATCCTCAGTAAGAAGTTCTTTCACCGTAAAGTGTTTATCTCGGCACCAATTCACCAGCACTTCCAAGCAGTCGGTTGGCCAGAGGTGAAGGTGACGATGCGTTTCTGGGTGATCTCTTGCGTGACGGGCTTTATTGGCCTGATGATGGCGCTGGGTGGGGGACATATCTAGAATGGCTGCTGCTCGCCGCACCCGTGCTGCGCGCCGATCGGCTTCGGCTCGGTCGGTTCAGCCAGTGCGCCGCGAGCAACGTAATGCTACCTCCGCTCCATCTGTCGCCGTGCCACGTTTGCACCGGCCGGATTATCAGATTATCCTCTGGGTGGGGCTACTCATGCTGCTTGGCCTGGTGGTAATGTATGCCATTGGCCCGCAGCGTGCCAATGTGCTCAACTCTGCGCACAACACCAACTACTACACCGATGGCTATTTCGCCATTAAGCAGACGGTGAGCTTGCTCCTGTCAATTAGCGCTTTTGTGGGGTTGTCGCTCGTACCCTTTGCATGGCTGCGCCAGAAGGCGGGTACGCTGCTAGCGAGCGGTTTTGTGCTGTGTGCACTGCTGTTTGTTCTTGGCAATATGCTACATGTCTCGGCGATTGCTCAGTGTAGCCTTGGGGCGTGCCGCTGGTTCTCGCTGGGGCCACTGGGGAGCTTCCAGCCAGCCGAGATGCTGAAGTTTGGCATGCTTATCTATATGGCACTCTTCCTTGGCACACGAATGCGTCAGGGGGTGATAAACGACCTCCATCAGACGATCATCCCCATGGTAATTATGATGTGTGCAGCGCTCTTTTTCGTGATATTTTTGCAAAAGGATATGGGCACGGGCTTGGCGCTCACCGCCATGGTGGCGTGCATGGTGGTGATGAGCGGCATGAGCTGGCGCTGGCTGGCCTATCTAGCGGCGGGTTGTGTGGCACTGGTGCTGCTGCTCATCGTCATCGCGCCGCACCGCATGGAGCGGGTGGCGACCTTCTTCCAGGGGGATGACCACGCGGCCAGCAGCAACGATGATGGCTACCACATCAAGAATGCGAAGATTGCACTGGGCACAGGTGGGCTATTTGGCCTGGGTATTGGCAACAGTATCCAAGCGACGGGCTACCTCCCTGAGGCGATTAACGATTCAGTCTTTGCTATCATTGGTGAAACATTTGGCTTTGTGGGGGCGGTGGTCGTGCTGGCGTTGTTTGCAGCGCTGCTACTGCGCCTACTGAGGATTGCCGAGCGCCTGCCTGATACAACAATGCGCCTGGTGGTAGCTGGAGTCTTTGGCTGGCTGGGCGCACATGTTATGCTAAATGTAGCGTCGATGATTGGAGTCTTCCCGCTGACGGGTATTACGCTGCCATTGCTGAGCTTTGGTGGCACCAGTATGGTATTTATTGCTGGTGCGCTTGGTCTGGCCTTCCAATTATCACGCCAGGCAGCTTACCAACCAATCAACGAAAAGGAGACCTCTCATGAAGCTACTGGCAGTCGGCGGTGGATCGGGCGGGCACGTTACGCCGGTCGTCGCCGTCATTAATGAAATCGCAGCCCTCCAGCCCGATGTGCAGGTGACCTTCGTCTGCGATAAGGCCTTCGCTAGCCAATCGCGCGGGCTCATGCAGCACGCTGCGGTGCCAGTGCAGGTGCGGACAATCGCTGCGGGCAAGTTCCGACGCTACCAGCACCTCAGTGTGCTGCGCCAGTTGCTTATGCCAAGTATCGTCCTGGCTAATGTATGTGATATCTTTAAAATCCTGGCTGGCGTATGTCAGAGCCTCTGGCTGGTGCTGCGCTGGCGGCCAGACGTGATCTTTGCCAAGGGGGGGTTTGTGTGTTTGCCTGTTGGCATTGCGGCGCGCTGCCTGCGCGTGCCAGTAGTCATCCACGACTCCGATGCTCGCCCTGGCCTGACTAACCGTGTGATGGCACGCTGGGCGGCAGCGATTGCTACGGGCTGGCCACTCAAGCATTATCACTATCCAGCATCGCGTAGCCGCTATGTGGGGGTGCCGATTGGCGCTGATTTTCGCCCGCTCACCCCAGCGCAGCGGCAGCAAGCACGGCAGACCTTCTCGCTTGATCCACACAAGCCATTAGTTGTCGCTACCGGTGGTGGTCTTGGTTCGGCTATTATCAATCACGCGGTGTTGCGTGCTGCTGATGACCTGCTGGCTGCTGGCATGCAGGTCTATCTGGTAGCGGGCAAAGGCAATTATGATGCCGCCCAGGCCAAAGCGCCGCAGCACCCCGATTTTCACTGCGTGCCCTTCGTTTTTGAGCATATGGCGCAATTGCTCGGCGCAGCCGATGTCGTGGTGTCTCGTGCCAGTGCCACCTTCACGCAGGAGCTCGCTGGCCTCGCTCAGGCGGCTATCTTGGTGCCGGCCCATCACCTGGGCGACCAACGCAAAAATGCTGCCATCTATGCCGAAGCCAAGGCTGCGCTGGTCTTGCAAGACGACGCCCTAGAGCAGAGTGATGCCCTTGGCCAAGCCATTCTTACCCTCATGCGCGACCCTGCGCAGCGCCAGCAGCTTGCTCAGCGCCTTCACACCTATGCACGTCCCTACGCTGCCCGCGATGTAGCGCAAATGGTGGTAGAGACGGCTCAGCGTCAGGAGTAGGATAGGCGAGATCAGAACGCACATCTCACCCCGTCAAAATGACGGGGCTCTTCACCACTTGAGAGCTCAGTGATCAGTCAACTCGACTGGCTGGTTTGATGGTCAGTAGCCTTTGCCAACAACCAACCATCTACGGTATAATGGCCTGTAGCATCATGGGCTTTCGCACAAAACAAACACCACCACCAGCGCGCCGCCGAGCTGCCAAGAATAAGAGGGAAGAGCAGCCCCAGCGCACCGCCTACACCTATCGGCGTAACCGTACACTGACTGGTAGCTTAGTGAGTCGTGTCCCGAGTGCGGGCGAGCCCAAGGCGCAGCTGCGGTCGCCGCGTATGCATGCGCATGATTTACGCCGGACGCGCCGCCGCGTGGCGTTGTCGCTTGGAGTAGTGGTGGGGCTGCTGGCTGCAGTGTGGTTTGCGCTTGATAACGTCATTGCGACACCGGTCGTCGCAGGCAATCTCACCAGCAACCATCAGCTCTACCAAGCCAAGGTCAACGACTATCTCACTACCCATCCGCTGGAGCGCTTTCGCTTTGCGCTCAATACTAGTCGGCTGGCGGCCTATCTCCAGACGCATGATTGCCCTGAGGTTGCTGCAGTACTCCCAGCCACGCAGCAAGCTGGCCTGGGGCGCAGCACCATCACCCTCGCTATGCGCCAAGCAGCAGTGGTCTGGACGGTTAATCGCCAGCAACTCTTTGTTGATACCGAGGGCCATGCCTTCCGCCGTGCCTATGGGCCGCGGCCAAGCATTGAAGTGGTGGATGACAGTGGTATTGGTACGCGTAATAACCAAGTCGTCGCCAGCAACCAATTTCTCGGCTTTATTGGCAAAGTTGTCGGCGCAGTCCGTCGCCACCAACTCACCGTCCAAAAGATCACGCTGCCTGCTGGCACGACGCGTCAAATCTACGTTTGGTTTACAGGGGTGGAGTATCCTGTTAAGTTCTCGGTCGATCGCTCGGCTGGCCTGCAGAGCGAGGACGCCGCCCGAGCCATTCGCTACCTGGCGCAGCACCACATCACTCCCAAATATCTCGATGTCCGCGTCAGTGGCCGAGCGGCGTATCGGTAGTAGGGTATTGACAATAGATCATTTATATTTTTAATGTTAAGAATTTTTGATATCTCTACAAGTAGCCACTCCACTGAATACGGTGTTGTAGTGAAGCTAAATCTATCACGATAATTAATCACAAGCGCCGCACCAGGAACGGCTGTGTAAGAAAGATACTAGAGACCATTCCATTAGTATTCCAGAGAATAGAGCGGTGTGACAAAAGAAACAGTGCAGAATCACTGAAGATATGTAATTGATCGCGGTCAATATCTGCAGAGTATCTCAGCAAAGGGTAGGGGAACTACTCTGTAAAACAAGAACAAATTTACAACACTTTACATAACAAAACATAAAAAATGCAAATACTATATCTATACTACAAAATCAACAAAATGCAAAAATAGTAGGGGAGATGTTTTTTGTAAAAAAGTCAAATCATGATATTGTATAGTATTTTAATCTCGGTCAACCCAAACAGGGTAGAAAACATAGCAAAAGTACCAAGCAAACAAAATGTCAAACAACGCAACCATGGCTCAGAATCTGCGAGGATCGGGTTAGCACTGGCATGACGCCAGGCAAATACGAGACCAGAGCGCGCATACCTAGATCTGCAGCCGCGCTCATTTGTTTGATATCGAGCCATTGCACAGACAAGTTGCAAACCTTGCGCGGCAATCAGACACACTCACACGAACAAATGTACATAACTTTGCACACGCGAATGTTCATGAATATATGCGCCGTGTGTTCCCTCCAATAGAACAAGCGTCTGCTTTTACTTTTGCAGGACGTATAAAGTGCCCACGGCTTCTATCCTTACTCTCCCCATTGGATGGCGCAGATATCTTAAGTGAACCTGCTGAACGAGAAGCAAGATCGATCAATAATCGAAGATCTATATACCGGATATATGCGTCTTATGCTCATAAAGACCAACCGCCAAATCCAGCTCAATTCAGGCTACAGCTGAGGTCTGAGCTATATATGCATCGTAAAAGGATTATTGTGCGAAGTTATATTACGCTCCTAAAGATGATTAACGATACATCTTTTACATCTACCCCACTGCTGCGTGGGTGTGAATTATTGTGCACGCATAGATTGCATCATGGTGCGGCTCATCATCCCCTTGTCTATGAGTGCTGATGTTTATGCTTATGCTTTGCTGCTGGCTGCTACTTTGCTGTGCGTGATTGCCTATTTTATTGTGTGGTATGCTAATATGTCCCAGCATAGTTGGATAGCCTATAGTTAGCCAAATATAGGCTGAGTGCCGCTGTTTGGCTGCTATAGGCAGTGGTATATCTGCAAGGGCAAATATGACTCTTTGGCTAACCTGAGGGATAATAAGTACAGAATAAGCTGGAGGTGAGCAGAGAGCTACAGCTCAGGTGAGGTATGTCACGAGAACGTACCTCATATATGAAATTATCAGTGGTAGATGCTAGTGAAATGAGGCAAAAACAGGGGTAGGGCGGTTGCCAGGAATTTTTGGCGAAAGGGTGGCAGACTCCCCTGCCTTGCCCTACCCTTTTTGTTTGCTTTTGCTGTGTACTTGAGATGCTCTCTGCAAAGGAATAGATGCAAGAGGTGTATATGAGCAAATTGTGGATGCGGCGGAAGGAATTGTCTTGCACACAAAACGGCCGATACATAAGCCTATGAGCGCAAAATCACACGCAAATATCCGCAGCCATCATGTGTACACGATATTTGTCCACGCAGCAAATTACCTCTGTTATAGCTGAGTATATGTGGTGTTCGGGGCGGGAGGGGAGGCTACTTCCCTGCCAGTTTTTCGGCTGCAAGAAGCGTGATGTAGTGCTGCACTCCCCTAGCTTTTTTGTGTGCACTGTCAGGAGAAAAATCCTTGCTTGTATCGTTTTTTTGTAAAAGGTTTGAGAAGTTTAAGATGTAGAAGAATCGACTCGATATGAATAGCTATTTCCCCAAATTGCTTTGTGGCGAAGGTCCTTAAGCCTATCGATCTCACAAGATACTTCCACCTGTAGTCCTGTAATAGCTCGACGCGCTCGTTTCCAATCTTCGAGTCTTAACTCGCGACGTTCGAATTTTTCTTCCAGCTCATCTGATATAAAGCGGATATTGGAGAAGGTTACCATATCTCGATATCGGTCAAGGTAATGAATTAGTTTGTCGCAGGCTTCAATTTGTACACCCAACGTATCTGCATCAGTGAGGCCATGAGAATTTAAACAATTGATATCATTATATATGTCACTGGGGATTTTGACGCAAGCGCGCACCTCTCCCTCGATGAAATAAGAAGAGCGCAGTTGTGGCATTGGCTCTGATGCAAATAAATCACTCGGTATTTTCGGCAGGTCTGCGTAGTGGTTTGCGTGGGCAGCCACCATCTCATTCGCAGTAGTGTTAGTATGTTCTGAATCTGTATGTTGATGAGCTGTTTCTTTATACTCACGAACACTTGGCGTGGAGTTATCTGTCGTTAGCAGTAAGGATGTCGATGATTCCTCGCGACAGTAAGAATCTGCCGCCCTACAAGCTAACGCCCCAATATCTTTCGGGGGGGGGTAGTTTCGCTAGAAGTGGGGCGCTCTGGCCCGTGAAGATGGTGATTGAGTGGAGATTCTGACATAGATGGTGTATCTCTCTTTAGGTTTGTTTATTCATTGTATGCAAAATAGCAAAAAAGTGCAATAATTTTGATAAATTAGGCCTGTGTGAGCAGATAGAGCACCCAAAACTAAGAGACGAAGCCTCATCGCTCCGTCTCTTATTAGTGTATTGCTTGTCTAGAGCTACGCTGCTGCGACCGCCTCTGCTTGCTCCTTGGGTGGTTCGAGGGCGTAGGTGGCTTTGGCGACGCGCTTGAAGAGTGGTTTGCTTTGGAGGTTGAGGAGGATAGTGGTCTCCTTGACCTGGCGGCTCTTGAGGACGCGCTTGACGATCTCGTCGCGGTGTAGTGGGCCACCCTCGTCGCGCAAGATACCGGCAATGATATCAGCCACGGTGCCTTGGCTATAGCCCCAGATGTCGAGCGCGTAGATGCCGCGGCCGATGAGGATGAAGCGCTTGTCTTTGATGAGCTCGTTGTGGATGGCTTGCTTGGTGACGTTGCGGCGCTTGAAGGTGCTCTCCTTGATGCGCTGGGCGATCTCGCTAAAGTGCAGCGGCTTGCCTTCGTCTAGCAGGACGACGTAGATCTTGTCGCGGATATTCTTGGGATTAACGGTTGGCCACTTGCTCAGGCCCCACATGTCTTTGAGGTGGGCCAGCTGGGTAGAGAGGCTAGCCAGGCCGCGTACTTGGTTGGGGTTCTCGTAGGTGAGTTGGTCGTGCAGGGCTTCGAGACTGATCGGTGCACCGTGCTGCTTGATGGCAGCAACGATCTCATCCACACGGCTCCGCACCGCCTTCTCATCACCGTATTCGGCAATGGCCAGGCCTTGGTGGTATTTGTCGGTCTCATTGATAGGGGTGAGGCGGGCTGAGACTTCGCCAATGAAGGCAATGTGGGCGCGCTGCTGCACCGTGGGTGTCTCGACGTCTAGCAGGCGCTGTGTGATGTCTGAGACGCGCCCCACGCGGCCATTCTCGGAGAGGTCGCGGATGATGAGACGCTCGGCGTCGTGCAGGCCCTCTAGTTCGCCTGCTTCGGCGGCAAGCTTGAGGCGCACCACGATGGCTTTCTCGAGCTGGCGGACACGCTCGCGCGTAATACCGAGCAGCTCGCCGATTTGCTCGAGCGTTTCGCGGCGCTCTTTGAGGCCAAAGCGACGCACGATGATCTCGCGCTCGCGGTCGTGTTCTTCGCCGACTGCATCAAGGATGGTAGCGATCGACGCGGCAAAAATTTCGGTTGGTTGTTTGGTTGTTTGGTTCATGATTCGGTTCTCCATTTCCTTCTCAGTTGCTTGTGAATGCCCACTCGCACTTCTTACATTTGATTATAGAATAATAGGTGATATAAGTCAATCGTTTCATCATAGAACTATTATAGCACACACTTTACGCTTATGGTAAACAATTTTTTGAGGCTTTTCATTTGCAAGTGATGTGGCAAGCATGACGGGGCAGTTGACGGGCCCGCAGCAATGCAGGCTGGCATAGAAAAACCAGCGGCCGGTACAGAGGAGCCGCTGGTATATGAGAGGTCGCCAGGCTAGGCGGTGCGCTTCTTACGCGTGGTGGTGGTGCGAGTTGTGGCCTTGCGCCGGCCACGTTTGGGTGGTGCGGCGGCCAAGATTTCGCGGGCTTGCGCCTCATCAAGAGTTGTTGGATCAGTATCCTTGGGTATACGTGCGTTGGTCTTGCCGTCAGTTACATATGGCCCCCAGCGTCCCTTGAGGATTTTGATAGCGCCAAAATCAGCGATGTGCTTCTCTGCCTCGGCCTTGAGCTTGGCAGCGTAGAGTACGCGAGCCTCGGCCTCGGTGATCTCGCGCGGGTCGTGCTCCTTCAGGCTGACGTAGAGCTTGCCTACCTGAATGTACGGCCCAAAACGCCCGACGTTTGCCTTGATAGTCTGACCATCCTCAGTGGTGCCAACAGTGCGCGGTAGTTCGAAGGCCTTGAGGGCTTGCTCGAGTGTGACGGTCTCAATGCGCTCACCCTTGGGGAGCGGCGCAAACTGTGGCTTAGTTGTCTTATCATCGCTACTGCCTAGCTGTAGCATCGGCCCAAAGCGCCCAAAGCGGGCAAAGATCGGCTTGCCAGTCTTGGGATGGGTACCAACCTCGCGGTGAGCACCAACGGTGCTGCGGTCGATGTCGCCGGATTTTTCGATCAGCTCGTGGAAGGGCTCGTAAAATTGGCGCAGCATGGCATTGCGCGCAAGCTTGCTGGCAGCGATGTTGTCGAAGTCGGTCTCGACGCGGGCGGTGAAGCCATAGTCGATGATGGGGTCGAAATGATCAGTGAGAAAGCCCGCGATTAGCTCGCCCGCTGGGGTGGGCAGTAGCTTGCCTCGGGTGGCACCGGTTTTTTCTTGGACGATGTGACGAGTGACGACAGGGGTACTATCACTCGGGATCTCGCCCGTACGCTCCAGGACGATGACATCGCGTGGTTCGCCCTCGCTCTCGCCTCGCTCGGCATAGCCACGAGTCTGGATGGTATTCATGATGGTGGCGTATGTGCTGGGCCGGCCAATGCCAAGCTCCTCAAGCTTCTTGACGAGCGTGCCTTCGGTATAGCGGGCTGGTGGGCGGGCAAAGACCTGCCGCGCCTCGGCCTGTGCGAGCTCAAGGGTGGTGTGCTGGCTGACTGATGGCAGGATGGTCGAATCCTTACCGCCATAGACGCGCAAAAAGCCATCAAACAGCACCGTCTGACCCTTTGCCTCAAAGACGAGTGTTTTCTCGGTCTCGAGCTGCGTGCTGTCAATACTGATGGTAATGGTGGTGTTCTCCAGCTTCGCAGCGGCCATTTGGCTGGCCAGGGTGCGCCGGCGGATGAGGTCGTAGAGCTTTTGGTCGTAGCTACTGCCAGCGACGGATTCGCGGGCGATATCGGTCGGGCGGATGGCTTCGTGAGCCTCTTGGGCACCAGCCGACTTCGTGGCGAAGGTGCGGCTGTGTGAGTAGTCGGCACCAAACTGCTGAGTAATATATGTGCGGCTGGCGGCGATGGCCTGACGGCTGAGATTGACGCTATCGGTACGCATATAGGTGATGAGCCCCTCTTGGTAGAGTTTCTGAGCACTCGCCATGGTAGCGCGGCTGCTCATGCCGAGCTTGCTATTGGCCTCCTGCTGGAGGGTACTGGTGGTAAATGGCGCAGCGGGGTTGCGCGTGCTAGGTGTCTTGGTAATGCTGCTGACGGTGAAACGAGCGCCACTCAGCCCCGTCAAGAAGTCGTGGGCGGCTTGCTCGCTATCGAAGCGCTGCTTGAGCTCAGCCTTGAGCTCCTTGCCATCTACGGCAAAATGCGCCGTTACGCGGAACTGCGCACTACTCGCAAAGTCGCGAATCTCGCGCTCGCGCTCCACAAGCAGACGTACCGCTGGGCTTTGCACGCGACCGGCCGATTTGCCACCTGGCACCTTGCGCCACACCACAGGGCTCAGTTCGAAGCCTACGATGCGGTCGAGGATCTGTCGTGCCTGCTGGGCCTCCACGAGCTGCATATCTACGGTGCGAGGTTGCTTGATGGCCGCCTCGATGGCGGGCTTAGTGATCTCGTGGAACGTGATGCGCTTGGTGTGCTGTGGGTCTAGACCAAGCACTTCGCACAAGTGCCAGGCAATCGCCTCCCCTTCGCGGTCTTCATCGGTTGCGAGCCACACATTATCCGCTCCAACCGCCTTGACGGCCTTCTTGAGCTCAGTAATCACCTTCTTCTTGTCTGGGTCTATCTCGTAGACGGTCTTGAAGTCATTCTTGATATCGATCGGCGGCTGTCCATCCTTGGTTTTCTTGGGGATGGCACGAATGTGCCCTACGCTCGAGAGCACCTGATATTCCCCGCCCAGGTAGCGCTCAATTGTCTTGGCCTTGGCGGGGCTCTCGACGATGACTAGTTGTGTGTGTTTGCTCATTGATTATCTACTCGCTTGTTATAGTTGTATGCTTGCTATTAACCTATCTAATCAAGCGCCTATGATACCGCAAAGTAGAATGGAATGCAAATTAGATACATTAAGAATACCCCCTCCCCCTCCCTGGCCTATAGGTAGGGGTATTGCTGATAGTGTGGAAAATATATAAGAAGCCTGGCTACCAATAAAGAATGCTGCACGAATCATCAATCGCATTACCCACGCACGCGGCGTCTGCGACGCATACGGCTGCGAGGTTGCCGTGGTGAGGTGTTTGCTGCTGAGGTAGACTCGGTAGATTTACTGTAGTCTTTAGCTTTGGCATAGTGGCCAGTGAGATAGTCCTTCGCAGCGGCAATACCAAGGACAGCACCTGCAGCAACTGACCCTAGTGCTGCTACACCAGCACAACGCTCAAGCTTACTCCCCTCAGGAGCGAGCGACTTGAGAAAGTAGGCAGCAATTGCTATATTATCTGCTGCCATACTGAGCTTGCCGGATTTTGGCGTACGGAAGGCTTCATCATTTGTGAGACCATGATAGATGGTCGCGCCAGCATTGACGGCATTCTTAGTGGCAATTGTTGCTAGAACTGATTTGGGTACAATATAGAGCTTGCCTGCTATTATACCAATCACTGCCATACCGAATTTGTCGCAAAAAGCATCAAACCCTGCACCAAAATCACTTTCTTGGCCTAAGCATCGCGCTGCTAGGCCATCTCCTAAGTCACATGCACGACCACCAAGTATCATGAGTGCGCCAATGATCTGGCCGGTCTTATCATTTTCCCTTGTAGCGGTGTCAAATTTCTTAGCACCACAGGCTACCAGCCCAAGCCCAGTAGCCGAGATTGCATTTGGCACAGTAAAGATGTCTCTCACGTGATATTCGCGTTTGCGTCGTCTTGGGGTTTGCTCTGCTGTTGCCATAGTATATGGTACTGTACCATAATACTAAGCCAATGTCCACTGGTTGGCACCAAGTGAGCGGATAACGCCATTGATCTCCAGCATTGTCAGTGCAATGGTAAATTCGCTGATGGGTGTGCCTAGGCGGCGCTGCATTTCTTCGCCATCGCGCAGGCCTTGGCGCAGTAGCTTGATAATGGCAGCCTCGAGCGGTGTGCTACCCAGCGGTAGAGTGGCATTCTCGCTCTGCTGACGCTGGGGTGGTGTGATGGTCATGACGGCGAGGATATCGGCTGGGCTAGTGGCGGGCAGAGCGCCTTGCTTGAGGAGGTTGTTGCAGCCCTGCGAGAGTGGGCTGGTGATGTTGCCCGGCACCGCAAAGACGTCCTTGCCTTGCTCGAGTGCGTGGGCGGCAGTGTTGAGCGTGCCACTGCGCTCGGCCGCCTCGGTGATGATGACGACGTCGGCCAGGCCAGCGACGAGGCGATTGCGCTCGAGAAAGCTCCAGCTGCCAAAGCGGTAGCCATCTCCCGCCAAGTGCTCCGACACCACTGCCCCACCCTTGGCCACGATGTCGCCCGCCAGCGCAGTATGGTTGGCCGGATAGATCCGTGGCAGGCCATTGCCCAGCACAGCAATCGTCGTGCCACCCACTGCCACACAAGCCTGATGCGCAATGCTGTCAATCCCAAGGGCGAGCCCGCTGATGATAATCACTCCTTGGCGGGTCAGCTCGCGGGCGAATTGCTCCGTCACTTCCCGGCCATAGCGCGTGGGCCGGCGCGACCCAACGATCGCCACGCTGGGGCGGCGTTCCTCGGGCAGTGTGCCGAGGTAGTGAATCTGCTGCGGTGGCTTGGCGATGTGGCAGAGTGGATTGAGATATTGGTGGGCTTGTGGTGTGGTGTGATTGATCTGTTGCATAATTTGTGCTGAAAAGTGTTGACATTTTGTCAAGCGGGTGCTAGTATCATAAGTGATTGATTGAGCGCAAGCTCGTTCAAGTACCTTATACCCCCTATTTTAACATAGTTACCCCAGTGTTTTCACGAAGGTAACGTGTTAGGTTGCACACAATCTGTGCTGTAGTTATCTACCCTCCACTGCAGCACCGTTAGACAGGGTTGTGTGCTTACTAACCCCTTTGTCCGGCGGATCTCGTATGTGTGAGTAGATCACGTATACCCTGATTGGGTGGGACGAAGGGCAAACCAAGCGCTCATAGTGATGCCCACCCTTACTATGAGCGCTTTTTTGTTGGGGTGAGTTGGTGATGGTCTAGTCGCGCATTAGTTATTCTAAGCTGATTTACTTTGGTGCGCGAAGGTGCTGTGAATTGCTCTGGTTTGTGACATGCGCTACCAAGGCAAAGATAGCTGGTATCTGTGGTAGTAGCCACGATCCTGGCGGATTTGCCCTGCTTGTAGAACTTACTGCAGGGACTGTGATGCTTGTGCATGTAAGGTTTGATAAAAAGGCCTTCTCCGCGCTACTATGCTCTCTGGTGCAGCATACAATACCTTGCGTGTTGATAATTTTTCACCCTCAACTACATACTTCTCAATGAGAAAAACGAGCATCGAGAAGTATAGTTGCTATAGCAACATTGTGGCTTGCGATGGGCGCACGTATGTGCGCGTCACAGACAAGTAGAGGTGCAAGCTGAAACGCTATGTGATTGACACACGCTTACACCAGGCATACCTATATAGCCCAGCACGCACAAAATCTATGGCCGAACAATACTTTTCACCATATTTTTCTCTGTTATTGCGCAGTGAACTTATTATTTATTCAAGTGAGAGATATGCAAGAAAACGCTGTTATACGCTAGTGAGCACTAGAGTTGAGCTGTGTCGCTACGTGTTGGCTGCTTGTCTGAAGTAGCGTTTGGATCAACATAGTACTTGGGGATGCTATGAGCCTGGTTTTCTGGCTCTTCCCAGTATGGGCGTGGCTTATCAGATGCATACAGATTGCTCTTACGTGTGTTTGAGGTTGTGCTCTGCTGTGCTTCGTCTTGAGCAGCCTTCTCTGTGACATCTGGGTGGGTGACAAGGTCTGTAGTGATTGCTAGGTTGGTGACAGTGATGAGCTTGAGATGACGTCCATCAATATCGTCATAGCTCACATCGACATTATAAACCTTCTTAAGATACTCTGGTGTTGGACTAGTGATACTACCCTCTACAACGAGGCCAGCTAGCTGGAAATTATACGGATTGCTAGGGTCAGACTGTACAAAGAGTGGCGAACCTTGCCCTGTGCGGTCATCAAAGCCGTCTTCTGATGAGACGAGTAGTGTCTTGGTATGGGTAGCATCGTCATACCCAACAACAAAACCAGATGCAACGACTGGTTTGCCAATCTTGCGTTCGTTACCTTGGCTACCATAATTAACGACAGTAAGTGGCTGCTCGAGGAGGTCATCTTGAGCAATTGTCGTAATGACACCATTCTTTGCATCAGGATCCATCTGGCGGCTTGTTCGCCGCTTAGCATGGTTCTCGTTTTTGTTAGCAAGAGTCAGAGCGACAATATGCTTGTGAGAGGTGCCATAAGGGCCAGGCATCGGCATGGTGCAGCCACCATTGGGATGAAATTCTGACTCATTAGAGCCTATTGTAATGATGCCAGTATTGTCTGGAGTGAGATTTTCGAGGTCCTCCGTATTGACGACGGTGAGAACGATGGGATGGCCCTGCTCACGGTCGTTTGCAGAGTAGGTTATAACACCAGAGTAGAGCACATCTGTCTCCCCTCCTGATATTCTCACCTTAGTAGCAGTAAGAGCCGGTGCGCCCTCAGAATAGCCATTTACACCGATGCCACTATCGCGGAAGGCATGCTCCCACGCTTCATCTTGAGAACTGAACGGAAGGTCGCTCAGTGTGCGCATGTGATCAACAGCTGGTTTGTCGTGGCCAAGGTCGGCGCCGTCGTCTAGCTCAGTGTCGCTACAGGCTGGTAGCGGGTCGTTGCCTGGGTAGAAGTCCGGAAGACCATTGTAGATACCGTGCAGTATTAGAGGAGTTGTCAGTGCAAGACTAGCAATTACCACCCCACGCTTTCGGCGGCGAGACTGCTGTTCATCTGGCGATGGTTGTTCTTCTGGGAGTGGTAGTGGTTCGCAATTCTTCTTGACCATAATAGTTACTATAGTAGTACATTTTGTATCGTATGACAAATATCCATACTACGTGCAGAGGTAATGCGTCCTCTGTTTCTTCTCTGTCAACTACTATATAAATTTGTATTTAGTCCCGCAAAGCGCTATAATGGCCGAACCATGACAGAAATGGCAGTTCGAGAACATAGTTCTGGTTCGCATTCTCAGCCAAAAACGCGGATGGAGCGGCAACAACAAGAGCGGATAGAGCGGCGTCAGCGATTGTGGCGAGCGATTGGTTGGCGAGCATCGTGTGCGATGCTTGGCGCTACGCTTGCAGGGACGTGGTCGTTTGTAGGTGCTCGATTCGAGGCACGTCAGGCGAAGGAGCCATTGCCAGCCTGTACGACACTAGATGAGTCAATGTCGCAGCCGCATCTGGGGCAGTCAACAGAGATTGCACGCCGGCCCTCAGTCACGATTGCTGAGGCGCTTGGCGATCGCACGGCTCTCGAGCAGCATAAGCAAGAAGTATTACAGGCGGTGCAGCCTTCGGTCGTTAAGATTAATGTCTATGGCAGTGAAGCGACAGACTTTGGTGGAGACTATGGTGGAAGTGGGTTTATTGTTGAAACGCCAGGTGGTTGGTCTGCGGTGTTGACGGCTGGGCATGTTGTGTCGTCTGAGCGCCAGAGAGGTAATATTGCGGTAGAAATGACCAATGGCCATCGCTATGCCGTCCAGAGTGGTTGCTACACTGGCAAAGCAGACGGGCCCCACAGACCAACAGTGCCAGATGTCGCGGCATTAACATTGCGTCACCAGAATTATACGCCTGCTCCTGCACTGCAATTTGCTACTCCCGACGAAACAAAGGCAATTATCCAACAAGGCCAACCAATGTATGCGCTTGGCTTCCCCATCAATAGCAATAATAACAGCCTGGCGCAGGTTACACGCTGGCCGGCTAATCAGCCACGCCTCAACGTCCTCTTCCCAGTAGCGCAAGATGGCCCTGAGGGCAAAATAACTGTGGTGGCAGGAATAGAGAAGGCAGTGGATGAGAACGAACCATATGATCCTGCACGCGAGGATTCTGTCTTGCCTGGTATGTCTGGTGGCATTGTCGTAGCGCAAGTCGAGACAGCAACAGGCGCTGAAGTGAAGATCGTTGGCATAACACAGGCAAGTAATACGGTCGTGGCTGATACAGATACCCTGAAGAGCTATGGTATTATTGCTGATGAGAAAGAGACAGCGACATACAAGCCGCGTCTGACATATCTTGGGAGCGTGAGTGAGATGATGGGGCCGCTTGCTGCGATGGATAAGCAGCAATCACTGTGGCGAGCTGTGACATTCGCCGCAGACATGGTGCAACCTTCCTGATACATTGATGTATGTGCTATACTAAATCACTATGAAACATCTCTGGCATTCTCATCACCCTTTTCGTATTTTTTGGTTTTCGGCGCTGCTGACGGTGCTGCTGGGCGGGGCGATTTTTGGCCATTTGGGGGTGAGTGGCTTGTGGCTGTTTACCATTCTGGTACTGCTAGAGGTGACCTTTAGCTTCGATAATGCCGTCATTAATAGCCGCGTCTTAGCGAGCCTGAGCCCACTGTGGCAAAAGATTTTCCTGACGGTGGGGATCTTTATTGCAGTGTTTGTGGTGCGTTTTGTGCTGCCGATCGTCATTGTGATGGTGGCAAGTGGGCACGACTTCTCAACAGTGGTCGATCTCGCGCTGCATAAGCCAGCAGAGTATGGGCACATCCTCCACGCTGCGTCGCCAATGATCGATGCCTTTGGTGGGGCGTTTTTGATCATGATTGGCCTAAGCTACTTTATGGACTACAACAAGCGGGTGCACTGGATGCGGCACGTCGAGCCATGGCTAGCCAAGGCGGGGCGCTTCGAGAACCTCAAGGTATGTGTGATGCTGGCGGTGGCAGCAGTGCTGTACTTCACGGTAGAGCGGCAGTATGAGTCGGTGGTGCTGATCTCGTCTATCCTAGGGATCTTGCTGCATATTGGGCTGGAGCTCTTTGGCTCGTTCTTTCATGACGACACGGCGCAGTCTCTCAAGGCAAAAACAGGCTGGGCGGCCTTTGCTAGCCTGATGTACTTGGAGGTGCTGGACGCGAGCTTTAGCTTCGATGGGGTGATTGGTGCATTTGCTATCACCAGTAGTATTGTCTTGATTGTGGCAGGCCTCGGGGCGGGTGCCATCTGGGTGCGTTCGCTTACGGTCTATCTACTACGGACGGGTGCACTGGGTAAATATAAGTATCTTGAGAATGGTGCGCACTGGGCCATTATGGCGCTGGGTGTGATGATGATCGCTAAGCTCTTCCATGTGGAGCTGCCTGAGTGGGCGACCGGTGGGCTGGGCCTTGTCTTTATTAGCTTAGCAGTCGGCAGCAGCATCCTCGAGGCTCGCACCATTAACCTCCAGACCGCAACCGCAAACACTGTCCACCACGCCGAGCAACGCCTCAAGCGTGGGGTGAAGAAGATTGTGAAGCACTAGATATTGCGATACATGTCGTCGAGAGATAAAATACACTCGAAATAATGTACTATACCGACGGCTGGTACGTCACACTCGTCGCTGCTATGTCTCCCGCAAGGAATTGCGCAATGAGAGAGGCTGACTGCTCAGCCGTCCACTGTTGCAAAATAGCTTGCTCATCTGAGGTAAAGTTACTCAAGACGAAGTCAACATCACCGACTTGCTGCCGCATTTTATTATCCGTGCCAAGGCGAATGTGCCAAAAGTTCTGCCCAATATGCCGGTGGAGCGACTTAAGTCCATTGTTGCCTGCGCTCTCGCCGCCTCGCCTAACGCGAATTTTGCCAAAATCGAGGGCCACATCATCGTGAATAACGAGCACATCGTCGAGCGATAATTTATAAAAATCCATGATTGCCCGCGCTGCGACCCCTGTCTCGTTATAAAATGTGGTTGGCTTGGCGAGGATGACCTTTTCTCCGCCCCGCGAAAACTCGGCCAGCTCAGCATTAAATCGGCTCTTCGGGGCAAACTGCACCCCCTGCTCTGCTGCGTAAGTATCGAGGAGGATGAAACCAGCGTTGTGCCGGGTGGCGGTATAGCGCGGGCCAGGGTTGCCGAGAGCGAGAAGTAATTTCATACGTATTAGTATAGCATGGATAAGGTTTTGTTGTGGCTGTGCCGCGCTGGTGGTGCTATAGCTGAACCGAAAATGTTCCGGCCAGATTATATACAGCGATCATCCGCTTGCTGTATGGCTGGCCTCTATATATTTTCTTGTTCAACTATCGCATCGTACCCAGTAGTCTTGCTATCAAGATGCCCGTTAGAGTGAGCGGGCATGCCCTACCATGCTATACTAAACCCATGGCCCAGCGCGATAACGATCTTGAATTTAGCCTCAACGCCGCCTTTGATGAGCAGTGCACCCAGCCTGGCCTGGTGCCGCTCTACCTCATCAATGGCTCGCTCGGGGCGGGCAAGACAAGCGTGTTGGAGTATCTTTTGCGCCAGCCGGAGTTTGCTGGCTCGCGCGTGATTGAGAATGAATATGCCAACGAGAACGTCGACGGTTACCGGCTAGAAGGCCTGGCGGAGCTTGTGACGACGCTGGCGGGTGATTGTGTGTGCTGCTCGTCTAAGCATGCCTTGACGCGCATGCTGCTGGATTTTTGCCAGTCGTCCCCTGCCCCGGTTTTTATCGAGGCAACAGGGGTCGCACGGACGATGAACTTGGTAGAGAAGCTCATCAATGCCCGGATTTTCGACAAATACGAGCTGCTGCAGAGCTATTATGTCATCACGGCGCACGAGATTTTGCATGGCATTGAGCCAGCCCACGAGGTGGAGCTGCAAGCTGCCGATACAGTCCTTATTACCAAAGAAGATCTCCTACACGGTGATGATCGCACCACTTATGATGCCAAGCGCCGCGCCCTGCCCTACACGCGGGTGCTGTCTGCGCCGCATGGGTGCTTTGACATCAGCAAGATCACAACGCCGTCGAGTCTACTCACCTTCTTCGACACCTATGATGGCGAGCTTGCCGTACCAGATAACCCCACCTATAGCGTCATCGATATGTCGCAGCTCATTGCTACCGAGGCAGCCTTTGAGACGCTGTGGCTCGAGCTCTTTGCGACGTATGAGCTGCGCCGGCTCAAGGGGTGCTTTATTGATGAGCATGGCGCGCGCCGGCACATCGAGGCTACGCCTGAGCAAATTCAGATCACCACTGGCCAGTCTGGTGAAGCACCCAAGCTGGTATGTATTGGTACCCATGCCAGCAGCATCACCCGCGATGGGTTGGTGGCGCAGCTGATGATGTTTGGGTAAGGTAGGTCTGAGGAGTCTCTTGGGCTTATCCACTAACTCCTCTGGTAGGATCTATTGCAGAGAATGAGGGTTGATTATTATTGGCTTGGATATAAAAATTTTTTCTCTTTTGCGTCATTCTCCCTTCTCTGTAGCGCCAGTACGAGAGGTTGGTATTGAGTCTTATATACATCAGAGGAGGGTGATATGGCAAGAAGCAGTATCGAAAGATAGATCTATGCCATAATAAAACCCACCTACCCCTACTTTGTTGTACGCAAAAACAGAGGTAGATGGGTGTGATATTATGGGTCTTGCGATTTCTTAGCCTTTCCTTAAGCGAGGAGTATTCGTCGACCTGGATTGCTTGGATGCATAGGCCGCTAGAAGCCACACTACCGACTCTTATCAAGGAATTCGCTTAGCTTCTCATCGATCGATGTGAGCGATTGGCTCATCTGATTGACTCGCCGGACGAACCAAACAAGTAGCCAAATAGCCACCACAAATAGCACAACATGGAAGGCGATGGCCGACCAAAAAAGCGTATTTGCCTCGGGCGCGCGAATCAACAAAGCAAAATAAGCTGGTATATGAGTCATGGTACAACTCCTTATGTTATTAGTTATTACTGAATGTTGTTTGCCCACCCAGCCTTATTGTGTAACATAAGGCTGGGTGGGCGTTCCGGTGGCTAGTCCAGCTTCAGGCAGGACCAGCCCTCAGCGAGCGCGGCGTTCGTTACCTCGGCCTTGGAACCGGGGTAGAATCGGTTGCAGTAGCCCTGGATGTCGACACTACCAGCCGACCCAAACGACACACCGAACGGGAACGTGTACGACATGTCGTAACACGTCCATGTGTACGGCTCGCCGAAGAAGTTGTAGACACCGGAGTGCCCCTGCAGGCGGCAAGCCTCCTCAATATCCGCCGGCCACTCGCCGTCAGCGGCGTTCGCCGGCGAGCTCAAAACGAACCCGCCCACCGCCAACGCAGCGGTAGCACCCAAGGACGCGATCTTCCGGAACTTCATGTTATCCTCCTCTAGGATTCCGGGAGCCCAAGATTTTTGGGCTCAACCAACATGACGATTTGATTGTAGCTGATATATATATATCAATACTTGTTATGATATATTGCAATAATACGGTAAAATAACAGTGGTAAGTGCTGTCTATTCTACAACGATTTTGTTCGAAAATAGGCGAACATGGTCAGGGCTATGCACCAACAGGAAGAGAACGATACATACTCTACTAATTATGCCATAAAACACCCTAAGATAGGTTGCCCTGCAAGCGTCAGAAAGCACTTACAAACGGCTCTTGCCTGGGCCCTGTGTGCCTTGCCCTTCAGCGTTCTTACGCTGTTTATATGCTTTGGTCACGGGTTCGAGGCCACGCTTGACGCGCTCGCGGTTGGCTTTGAGTTGCTTCTCGTCGCGGAAGGAGAGCTTGATGGGGGTGCCGGTGTAGTCGTAGGTGTCGCGGATGCGCCGCTCGAGGTAGCGCTTGTAGCTCCAGTGGACGAATTTGAGGTTGCTGCCGTAGATAACGAACCATGGTGGGTTGGTGTCTGTCTGGACGATGTAGCGCAGCTTGGGGTGGGTATTCTTGAGGCCAGCTGGTGGGTGCTTTTGCACAGAGCGCTGCAGGAGGTCGTTGAGAGTGCGAGTGGTGGTCTTTTGCTGGCGATGGGCAGCAATACTCAGGGCAAGGTCGAATAACTTCGTCACATTCTGGCCCGTAACAGCACTGGTGAATATGAGTGGTGCCCACGGTGTGAAGTCGAACTGGGCGGAGATCTGCGGGGCGAGTGCATCGCGCGTGTAGGCATCTTTGCCTTTCACAGCATCCCATTTGCTCACGACGATGGCCATGCCCTTGCCCGCCTCGGCAATGATGCCAGCAAGCCGTTGGTCGAGGGCAGTGTTGAGTTCATTCACATCCATCAGGAGGAAGCAGATATCGGCCTCCTCGATGGCAGCCAAAGTGCGCAAGACGCTAAACTTCTCGATGCCCACCTCCTGCTTGCCTTGGCGGCGAATGCCGGCGGTGTCGAGCAGCTCGATGGTTTGCCCCTGGTAGCGCAGACGGATGCGATTGACGTCGCGCGTGGTGCCCGCCACCCCAGCCACGATGGCTTGCTGTTTGCCCGCTAGTGTGTTGAAGAGGCTGGATTTGCCGACATTGGGCCGGCCGATCAAAGCGATCTTGAGTACATCGCTCGGCTCGGTTTGGCGCTTCTCTGGGATGTGCTGGCAGATCTCATCCAGCGCATCACTAATACCACTGTTGTGCTCGGCACTGGTGCGGATGATACTCTTGATGCCAAGGCGGAGGAACTCACTGGTGGGCAGGCTACCCCGCAGGTCGGTTTTGTTTGCAATGAGAATGACGGGTTTGCGACTCTTGAGGGCAGTCTTGGCAACGCGCCGGTCTTCGTCGCTGGGGTATTCGGTGCTGTCCACCACGACGAGGATGACGTCGGCTGCATCGGATGCATCAGTGATTTGCTCTTGGATGCTTGCTTCAAACTCGTCTTCGGCTGGCTTGAGGCCGGCGGTATCGACGAGCCAGAACTCATGCCCATGGTAGGCTGCCTTGCCTACCACCCGATCGCGCGTTGTGCCAGCCTCGCGCGCCACGATGGCCTGCTGCGAACGCATCATACGATTAAACAGCGAGCTCTTGCCAGCATTGGCACGCCCGATGATTGCAACGGTAGGAAGTTTGGTAGCCATAATGCTCTCATTATATCACGAAAGCGCGTGAGTGGATTTACAGTACCCTACTGCTCAGCCACGTCCTGCCACTTGCCTCGTGGTAGCTTGCCCAGGCTATAGCTGCCAAAGTGTGTGCGGTGCAGGCGCGTGACGGTGTAGCCTAGGGCGGCGAAGGTGCGGCGGATCTGGCGGTTGCGGCCCTCACTCATGCTAATGTGCCACTCGGTGCGGCTATCGGGTCGGAGACGGGTGAGGATGAGCCTGCTGGTGCCATCGGCCAGCTGGATGCCGTAGTCGCTGATCATCTGCTGGTGGAGGGGTTCGAGTGGGTGGTCGAGCCGGACGTGGTATTCTTTGACCTTAGCAAACTGTGGGTGGGTCATGCGGTAGGCAAAGTCGCCGTTGTTGCTGAGCAAAAGCAAACCCGAGCTATCGGCATCGAGCCGACCAACGGGTTTAAGAGCATGCAACTCTGTTGGTAAAAGGCTATAAATAGTGGGCTGCGACCCCTGTTGCTTGCGCGAGCAGACGTAACCCACAGGCTTGTTGAGCATAATAGTGTGGTAGGCAACCTGCTTGGGCAGTGGTGCGCCCTTGACCGCTACCAGGCTGCCTGGCTGGAGGCGAGCGCCCAGCACAGCCACCTCGCCATCAACCACGACGTCTCCAGCGGCGATCAGGTCATCCGCTTGGCGGCGCGACAGGCCCAGCACAAGAGCAATGTGTTTGTTGAGGCGAGTAGTCGACATGCTTCTATTATATCACCCAGGACGTGCTGGCCGAAGGCTCGGCTCTGTGTCAACAACTCTCTCAATTAATGCTGATGGGTATGACGCGACCACGGCTGAGTAAGCACTGAGACAATGCCCCGTGTGCCGCGGAGAGCAGCCCGGCCAATGGCACGAATGCGGGTAAAGAACCGGCTATGCTTGACCTCTGGCACAACCAGTGGGTACTCAAGCGATGGATGCTGGCGGCTATCAGCTTGTAGTGGATCGTTACATCGCGCAGCAGGGCCATGACGGGGTCATCGGTAGGTTGTTCATGGAATGGGTAGTTGAATAGTGATCGATCGGGCATAACGGGCTCCATGCAATGATGATTATCTAGTATAGCACGTGTGGAGCGATATAGATACGCTTTTTAGTGCGACCCGGCCGATGGTGCTGATGGCGCTGCCCGCTCAGTCTCTTCAAAACTGAGGTCGTCGTGGCTGTGCCGAATGGCTGGTGCTGGGCGCGTAGGTGTGGCTGCTGGCTGAGGCTGAGGCATTGGCGCGGTATGGTGAGCAGCTGGTGGTTGAGCTGGTGCTCCAGTGGTGGCCTGTGTTGGAGCAGAATGCGCTGCAGCAACGGGAGCTGGGCGGATGGCATCGTAAAGCGGATGATCGACCGGCGAGACCGACGGATGAGCGGCTGCACTGCCCTGGAGCAACGCCGCGGCTAGTGCATCAGACGGGTCTGCAGCAATAGCTTGTGTGCTGTGCGGCGCAATGGCTGCACTATCAGTAGCAGGATGAGCTGGTGAATCCTCGTGATGCTCGTGGTGAGCAGCCGGTGGCTGAGCTGCGGCGACTGGCGCAGTATGGCTTGGCGCTGGTGGTTCGACCGGGGTCGGAGTAGGAATGGTGTCCATCTGCTCATTAAGGCTGGCTACGGCGTCCGTCACGAGCTGGTTTTGGCTTGGCTGGTAGGCGGCTGCATCGGTGTCTGCCTCATCATCGACCTGCTGCGTGCTTGTGCGGAGAGCTTCGGCCAGCTCGGCTTCGTCGTCGGCTGGAGTGTGGGTGTGGTGTGGCGGTAGTGGCGGATGCTTAATATCTGGAATACCCGATGGTGTGGTGCTGTGCGGCGCAATAATATCGTTGATGAGTGGTTGCGTGGTTGGCGTATCGCTGGCTGGTGGTGTTGTGTGCGGATGTGGAGCTTCTGTTGGGCTTGGCGCGCTACTAGCAGGGGCTGGGTGTTCATTGTGATGTGTGATGATCTCGGCCTCTGGTGTCTCTTCGGCTGGCGGTAAGGTGAATGGCTGTGGCGTAGTGGGCTCGGCTGGCGGCTGCGGTGCTGCGGGCTGTGGAGCACCATTGGCGGCATCGAGCTCGTCATCTATCAGGCTGGCATAATCTGGCCTCGGCATAGAAGACTGTAGCGGGTGGATCACTCGCTCACCCAGGCTGGCCGGCCGCGATGTGGAGAATGGCGCTGTGGGTTGTGGCAGTGTGGTAGGCTGAGGTTGGATGGCTGGTGGCACGGGCATAGCTGGTGCGCTTGGCTGAGGCTCAGGAGTGGTGTGTGCTGCTGGCCGGTGGCTCACCCCTGTATCGCCAAGGACGTCGTGTACGGCGCGCACCACATCTTCAATACCAACCTGCGATTTGACGAGGTAGCGGTCTGCCCCCAGTGCCTCGCCGCGCATGCGCTGGTCTTGGCTCGAGAGTGCCGTCATGATAATCACCTTGATGCCACGCGTCTCGGTGGTGCTGCGCAAGATATCGAGCATGTCGAAGCCACTAATCTTGGGCATCATCACATCGCTGATGATGAGCTGCGGACGTTCTTTGATAGCCATGGCGAGTGCTTCTTCCCCATCGCCGGCCGACACGATGTCATACCCCTCGGCCAACAGGCGTACTCCGTATATTTCGCGCAGGCTTTTGTCGTCTTCGACAAGCAGAATCTTAACCTTTGTCATATCACCCTCTATTGTACGCAATTGTCGGCAAAAATACCATAGTGCTTGTGGTTTTTTTGAGAGAAAGTGATAGAAAGAGCCGCCTCAGTGGTGGTGTGGGCGCACAATTGGATTTGCATAGAGAGATTGACAGGGCGCTGGTAGTGATTTGCAAATAAGCGCGCATACCGGAAATTGCAAAACATCCCCCTGCTCTTCGCGGCAACCCCACTACACAAGAGAACATCTGAAAGCTCGCAACGTAAGCAGATAGAAAAGCTCTGCTCTATACTCTAGCTAGCGTATGTTTAGCTTGGCAGCGCTACTGGGTAGCTATTGACTATAAATATATACTGTGGTATCATACTACTCCCTAACAGAGGAATATGAATATGACAACAACACGACAAATGCGACACGCTGGGGCGCGACACAAAAGCGAGAAGCCAAGCTGGGTCACGCGTTTTGCAGAAAAATTACAATCGCCCGAGCGATCCTCACGGCGTGAGAAAGCAGCGCGGGCACTAGGGATGCTGGCCACCATTGGCGCCACTCTGACAGCCGCAACAGGCATTAGTGTTTATCACGACAGTGGCAATATAGAGCCGGTGGGCAACCTGCTCAACCCAGTTGCGGAGCACGTGATGACGACAGATAAGAAGATTGCTGATGCTGATGGACTTTCAAATATTATTGCACTTGAAGGCCGCCAGATGGAAGAAACAGCCATGCACTGGGTGGCGCGTGGCACATATGCGACAGGTATTAGTGCTATCACACTTCAGCTACTTAATGAGCAGGCAGAGCGCACGCGTGGTAAAGCCCAGCGCAAGAAAGATCAGTTATAGGCATATGGCGGCCTAGGGCTTTGCCCGCGCCCGGCTCACTCCTCTTCTCGCTTTTTGCTACAGGAGAGGTGCTGGCGCACGCTTTAGTATCAACAGAGGTCGGTATCGTGGAGGTATCGGCCTCTCTAGCTTATTGTCAGCGAGATAAGAGCTACCGCACTGCCCGTGGTGGCGCAGCAGAGCGCGGCGTGGTGAGGACATCGCGGACGCGAGTGGGGCTACGCCGAGGCTGGCTGGTGGCGATAATATGGGCAGTGGGCGACGTGCTTGGCGCAGATGGTGCTGTGGAGGAAGGTGTGGTACTAGGTGGAGTGGCTGGAGTAGTTGGAGTAGGATGAGCGACGGTAACAGTGGTAGATTGGACGTTTTTTGCTGTGGGTGGCGTGGCTGTGCGGCTGTTCTTTTGGGCTGAGCGCTGGGTGCGAGTAGCTGGGCTTGGCTGTGGCAAAAAGCCTTGGCTCTGGAGTGTGGCTGTGGCAAAAGTTGGCACTGGGTGAGGCGGAGCTGCCTTGGCGGCTTGTGCTACTGCCTTAGCTTTGGCAGCGAGGGCGGTTTGGGCGTCGTGCTCGCTCAAGCGTGGGAGCTCGAGAAAGAAGGTACTTCCCTGCCGGTACGCACTCTCCACCCACAAGCGGCCACCCATCACCTCTGTGAGGCGGCGACTGAGGTAGAGCCCCAGGCCAGTGCCGCCAATCTCGCGCGTGTCCGAATTATCCACCCGGTAGAACTTCTGGAAGAGGTGTGACTGATCTTCCACTGGTATGCCAATGCCAGTATCGGCAATGGCGATCGTCACGCGCCCACTACCGCCGGTTACATCCACCGTTACACGCCCGCTGGGAGTGTATTTGATAGCATTCTCCACCAGATTATCAAGCACCTCACGCAGTTGGTCTGGGTCGACAGAGACATAAAAGGCAGGACTAAGCGTCCGGCTCGTAAAGGTAGCGCTATGCTCACCGCCAGTTGTGCCAGGGCGTGGCTTGAAGATAAGCTGGAGCTTTTTGTCCTCGGCCTTGTGGCGCAGTCCCTCCACAATGTCGCTGACAAAGGGGATGAGATCGATCGCTTCAGGATTGCTCTGCAAGCGGCCATCGTCGGCTTTGCTCACGTCCAGCAGGTCTTGAAAGAGCCGGCCGAGGTGCTCAGCCGAGCGGTGGGCTTTAGTAATGAAGTCGCGGGCGCGCTGGTCGATAGTGGCGGTGGCGGGGTTCAGTGTGAGGCCAAGGTAGCCCTCGATTGACGCTACAGGGGTACGCATCTCGTGGCTGGCGGTGCTAATGAATTCGGCTTTTTGGCGCTCCTCGGCCTTTTCCTTCGTCACATCACGAAAGACGACGATAACCCCACTGCCCGGCTCACTGCTGACGGGCGAAATGACGAGTGAGATGATCGGTGTCTTGCCAGAGCTCGTCACGAGACGCAGGCGGTCGGTGGTGAGGGGCTGGTTGTCCGCTAGGACGGCGGCGATGGGGTCAGTATCATTGGTAATGGGGTCATTTTTGGCGTCGATAAGCTTGAGGACGGATTGGTAGCTGAGGCCCAGAGCATCTTCGTCACCCCAACCCACGAGGCGCTGAGCTGCTGGATTGATAAGCTCTATCATCCCATCTGCGTCCAGCGCCATCACGCCATCGCCAATCGCATTGAGCACAATATCCGACTTGCCTGCTACCCGGCTGAGTGTGGCGGCAAGCTCGCGGTACGAGGTGGTGCGGGCCTCGGCAGCGCGATCATCCGGCCCCCAGAGCAAGCACCCCACTAGGACGGGCAGCTCACCCGTCAGCATGGCACTGGGGATCATTGTGCTTGTAATATGCCCCGCTAGCACCCCCCAACTGAGGTAGGCATTGACCAGTAGCAAGACCAGTGCTAGCCCTACCCAGCCAAAAAACATTGCAAAGACTGCCACCAAGAGCCAGGCTGCAATAAAGGGTGAGCTCAGCCCGCCAGTGCCAATAATGAGCGCACCCGTTGTGGCAACGGCGCAGAGATACACCACTAGGCTCGCCTGCCCAAGCCGCTGCTGCGGTGGCCAGATGTGAAGCACTGCTGCCACGACCCCCGTTACACCAGCCAAGATGACGGCAATGAGCGGCATGCCAAGCACGAGGTTGTATTGATCCACCCCGCCAAAGTGCCGCCATGCCCACAGCGCCACGATGATGACGGCATAGAGCATGCTTGCCTCGCACAAGCGCCGGTGCCAAAACCGGCTGATTTGTTGCACCCCCATTGGTTATCCCCCTTATGCTTTGTGTGTATTATAGCGGATTGCTTGGGTGATAGCAATGGAGTGCTGGGCGAGATAGCCGTGCTCGCTGTCAGCCACTTCTTATGACCTTGGGTAATTTATTCGCCCATTTTTCTCTACAATGTGCTACAATAGTGCCAGAAAACAAAGGAGGCCATATGGCAAAAAAATCAACCAAAGCAGCGGCCAAAGCAGCCGCGCCATCAACAACCACAAAAACAAAGGTAACGGTATCGACCACCCGCAAAAAGACGCCCAAGCAAATGCTCGACATTCTGCTCATCGCAGCCTGCCTGGTGCTCAGCGTTATCGTAGTGGTACTGAGTATCTCGCATAGCATCGATCCGCACACCGCCATCGTCATGCTTAGCATTGGCCTGGCCTGTCTCAGTGCCTATGTGCTTAACCACGCAGCCAGCCGGTAGAATCCCTGCTCTGCTGCTCTTAATAAATAACCCGCTCGCAGTGGCGGGTTGTTTTTGCTATAAAGCTGCGGCTATGCAGAGGACGTGGGCGCGCTGTGTGCTGAGGCGTAGGGTGCAGCGCTACTTGCCCGGCACATACACCACAAGTGTGCCGTCCTTGCCGGTGCTAGCGATGAGATTGCTACGAATAGTGAGGCTGCGCATGTCGGTTCCTTTGATGGTGAGGAGGGTTGTCCCATCGGCGACCTTGACAATCTTGAGACCTTTGCTACCGCTGGCTTGAATACCGGCGGAGTGGAGATTACTAGTGAGGAGGAGTGAGCCATCCAGGCTGGCGGAGACGATATTACCGCCGTCAGCCAGGGTGAGCGTGCCACCGCTGGTGCGGCTGTAGGTGGCCTGGCTGAGGGCGAAGTCTTGCGTGTTTTGGCTGGCAATGCGTAGGAACTCTCTACCCTGCCCATCCACGACAACGCGCGGCATATCTGTGGTGAGAGCCTCTCGGGGGTACGTTGGCGCAGTAGTGCCAGCAGGGTTAGTGAAGGAGCTGGCGGCTGGGCTGAGCTTGTACGCGCTATTGACAGTGCTGCGGCCGCGCGGCTTACCATCGATGCCATAGCTCTCGAAGGTCTCTTGCCCGCTGGATTGGACGGTATTGCTGCCAGCAGTGCCCTCCAGCCAGCCATCGCTTGCCAGCGTGACGTTGCTGGAGCTAGCTGTGCGCTGCATTTCGCGCGTGCCGCTGGCGATATCATACACGGTGATGGTGGTCGTCGATTGGTCTGCAGTGGTCGCTTGGCGCTCATTTGTGATGACGACACCGGTGGTGGTACGTGAGGTAGCACGCTTACTGGGTGACTTCTGGGATGGCTTGGCGCCATGATCTTTCTCAGTATTACGGCGACAGAGAAGCTTGCTCCCGCCCGCTATCGTGCAGATGGCGTTGGGGTTCTGAAAATCGCCACTGGTGATAGTGCGCAGGCTCCCTGCGGCGGCGTAGAAGGTGGCAGTGGTGCTCTCGCCAATAATGTCTTGTTGCTGGCTATCTGTGCCATAGTATGTGAGCGTACTCGGCTGGGTAGCTACAGGGGTAGTATAGAGAACCTTGGCAGTAGTAAGCTCTACCGCGGTAATGACTGAGCGCCCCCGCTGTTGGCTGGCGCAATACACCACTCCACGCGGCGTGACGCTGCTGCAGGTGCTGGCTGGCCAGCTAGCGACTGGCTGCTTGCGCCCAGTATCCCAAATCCGGAGCACTGGTGCGGCATCTTGCGCGCCCTGCCCCGCGATGGCGAGCCGCGAGTGGTCGGCTGTGCCACCCAAGAAGCTCAAGCCACCCTGCCCCGCCGCAAATCGCACTGCGCGCTGGCCTGCTCCATAGCCATTGGCCAGAAATACATCGGTGCGCGATGGTGTGGCCGATACCGCCGCTGCTTGCATGCGCTGCGGTGAGGAGAGAAGGGTTACTGCCGCAGCAATAGCCGAGAGCACCACAGTAATGGCCGCCGCAAGCATCACCCATAGCATGAGTGTGCTATGCCGCCGCTTGGCGGGACGCTGGGGCGGGTGCTCTCCCAGCACAGATGTCGGAACAGGCGAAATATCCATAATAACTTCGTGGTATGACGTAATAGTGTGTCATTAGTATAGCAGATATCGCTGCAGCCGGAGCAGAATTTTGGGCGGCAGGATAATGAAGGAGTATTGCAGTGGACAAACCAGCGACTTTTTCGTATAATGGCACACAGCACTGCTATGTGTGCTTGCACGGCCTCATCGTCTAACGGTTAGGACACCAGGTTTTCATCCTGGCAATCCGGGTTCGATTCCCGGTGAGGTCACCACTATATCGTATGTTATGATACCTTGCCTGGGCGAGGTGTTTTTTATTTGCGTGTTGTTTGAGGCATATAGCAAGAGCTAAAACTCCAAAACTCCAAAACTCCACCACTGTATATAACGGGACTGACCAAATAAGGAATATGGAGGTCGTGGCATATTGGCAAAATATTCGCTATATCACTCTCGGCCAGAGTATACTCGTTGCGATGCGCCTACTATATGAGGGGAAAGCTACCCCAATAAGCTTGTTCGCTATTGCGTTCTACACAAAATGTAGTATAATCACCACATGACAACAGAGAGAGAGAGAGAGAGCAATAGAAGTAACACGCCGCACCCTGCTGAGTATGCAGCGCGGCAAGATGAGCTGAAGCAAGCGCTTGAGATTATCTATACGACAGCAGAGAGCGCACGTGCTCAAGATATGCTCGGTAGGCTTGCAATACGTCTCGCTTCCGCAGTGGATTATGTGAAGTTACCAGGGATCAACTCTGATGGTATGGTGGAGGAAATTGATGGATGGGTGCAAAAGCCGACTATTCCGGTAATAGGATTGCGTCTCGGTGAAGCGGTGCGGACCCCGATGACCAGCATTACTGATTTACAGTATTATGGTAGGATCAAAGGGGAACGTAGTGTCATCCACCCAATGGGCGAACAACAAATTGCTCACTATTTCATTGATGGAAAGAATGATTATAACACAACGGAACTACTTCAATTGTCCGATGAGAGTGTTGCTGGCTTGACAAAATCTATGAATAAGCCTGTTCATGTAGACTATCACAAAAAAGATAGCCCAATCGTAGGAGTTGTAACTGGTCAGCCAAATGTTGTTATTAAACTACGCGATGGCGGTCGATATGAAAATGTATTATCACATGAATTGACTCATGCAATGGATAAGCTTGACGAGCCAGTAGAGTGTGGATCCCTAGAAGAGGCAAGGATAAGGGCTGAATTACGTGCTTACGGTGTAAGTTTTTGGATGAGTGTCTTTATCGCTCAGCGCCTAGGAATCGATATTTCTAAAGATGAGCAATACTTTCGCAGCGTAAGTATGTCTATAGATGTTGAACAAGTGCGGAGCACAGTTAATGGCCATATTATGTCCCCTAATGCCTTTGATCCAAATGAAGAGCTGATTGAGGCGCTTGATGACGCTGGATTAAAAAGTATATATAGCTAAGAAGCAGTCACTTGCCTTTCCACCCCATCCCCGCAATAATCTCCAGCAATCGCCGTGGAGTGATCTCGGCTTTGATGAGGTAGCCGTCTACGCTGGCTTGGAGGGCGAGGCGGGTGGATTCGTCTTGGTCGAAGTTGGTCATGATGACGATCTTCGTGCCAGCGATGTGTTGCGGCTCGGCGCGTAGTGCCTGGAGGATCTCGTTGCCGCGCTTCTCGGGGAGCATGATGTCGAGCAGGATGAGGTCGTAGTGGTTGTTGCGCGCTGCCACGAGGCCGTCTGCCCCGTCGATGAGCCAGTCTACCGTGTAGCCCGCTTTGCGGAGGCTACGCACATACATCTCGCCAATGAAGCGATCGTCTTCGATGACGAGAATCGTTTGAATTGCCATAATTTCTCTCCTCCTACCTCTGTTATCCCTTATACATCGTGTGGTTTTTTATCCAGCCACCGCCGTTGGTGATGAGCTGGCTGTTGCTGCCATCGGCGATTTTGTCTGCTACGCTGGCGTAGGTGGGGATGGTGATCGTGAAGGTAGAACCCTCCCCTTCGCGGCTTACCACGCCAATCTGCCCACCGTGCGACTCGACGATCGCCTTGCTAATGTAGAGCCCAATACCCGTGCCGGCTACAGTCTCGCGGCTGCGGTGCGAGCGGTAGAACTTATGAAAGAGATTACCCATCACATTGGCGGGGATGCCGATGCCGTGGTCTTGCACCTTGATGGCGACGAATGCACCATCTTGCACTGCCGAGACGGCTACGAGCCCGCCTTCGTTGCTATATTTGAGCGCGTTATCAATGATATTGCTCAGCACCTCAGACAGGCTGGAGTGATCGGCCGCGATGGTGGGCAGCGTAGCGGGGATATCCACCGTGAGCTGGCGACCTTGGGTGGTGGCGCGCAGCTGCATGTCGTCGCGGATGGTATTGTAGATGCTAGCCACTGACTCTTCTGCTAGGTGGACGCGGAGGTGGCGGCGGTCGAACTTGCTGGCATTGAGAATATTGTTGACGTAGCCACTGAGGCGATTGGCCGAGACGACGAGCCGCCCCAGTAGCTCGTGCTGGTCGCCAGCTAGCGCTGGGCCAACCTCCTCAGTGAGGACATCCAGATAGCCACGAATAACAGTGATAGGCCCGCGCAGCTCGTGTGCGGCAAAGGCGATGAAATCGAGGTCATCATCCTCGGGCTGGTAGAGGGTGGTGCGATCGTGCAGCACCAGTATAACCTCGGCGCTGCTGCCCTTCTCATAATTGGCCGTAATGTCGAAGATACGCCGCCCAGGCTCGCCCACCAGCTTGTTTGCAATGCGCAGCCAGGTTTTCTCGGCATGGACGGCGCTGCGGCGGCAGTGCGCGAGCCACTCTGTCAGACCATCGCCTGGCTCGAATAGCAGCTCGAGCTCGGCCGTGTCATCATGACTCTGGCGCAGTGGGGTGTGGCGGTTGTGGTAGCGTACCTGCCCCTGGCCAGTGAGGATGGCAATGCCAGCACTGGTTTGATCGAGCGCGGCCTCGATCTGGGCAGCTTGTGCTTGAGCCTGGCTGGGCTCGGCCTGGCCAGCAGTGGCAGCAGTGTGGTAGATATATTGCAGCAGCGGCTTGAAGCCATCGCGCTCGAAGTGTGCTGCATTGGGGTTGGGCGGTGTAATGGTACTAGGCTCGCCTGCTACATGGCTGAGAGCATGTGTGAGGTCTTTAAGCGGGGTGAGTAGCTGCATGAGCAGGAAAATATTGAGCGGGATACTCGCCAGCACTACCACCATAATAACCAGCCAAAACTGCAGCTGGCCTGGGCTCAGGCCAATCATCCATAGCGTGCTCGCCACGAGCCCGGCAATAGTGCACTGCATGAGGATACTCGCACCAATAGCACGGCGGCTATAGCGCGGCCAATACTGCTTAATAAGGGTGGGTGGACGATGAGATGGCAACGGCCGGGCTGGGCCTATTGCTGCCACGACACGCTCCCCGTGCCACCAGGTACTGCCGCAATCCATGTCTGGCCGCGGGTGAGAGCAATTGCCTTGCCATTGGCGTCACGCAGCTCGAGTGGGCTCGTGCGGTCGGTCTTGCGCCATATTCCCTCCACCACGCTGCCGTTTTGGAAGATAGTTGCTTTGCCTTGGCCAGTGGTGATGATATTCTCGCGAATGCCGTCCTCTTGCACGGTGGTCTGCTGGACGGTCAGTGCCACTACAACGCTGGGCGCGATCTGCCCTTCCTCACGATCCAAGCTAGCCTCGCCACCGATGCTACGCTGGTAGGTGTTGGTGCTGGCATCGTATTGGTAGCGCGTGTTGTAGCGGGCGGATTTGCCAAAGTTGATGACGGCCACAGTAGCGGTGGCAGGGTTAGCTGGCTTGCCATCGGCCCGGGCAAGTGCGATCTTGACAACAGACTGCTTGTAGCCTTTGCTGCTATTGAGGTCATCCAGCCGCTCGGCACTGGTGTAGACATTGTGCGGGGCACGGCGGTCGGTGGCGCGCCAATAGCTGCGCTCATGAAAGAACTGGTCAATATCGCGGTAGGTACCATTGCGGATCTCCTGCAAAGCATGTGAGCTACCCCCTACATGGGCTACGCTGGGCTGGTATGGCGCGAGCCAGTCGATGTAGTATGGCCGCAGGCTGCGCACTGGGCCGATCATCGCTGGTTTGTTTTGCTGGTACAGCGCAAGAAAGCGAGTGATGCCTGCCTCGGCAATTGCCTCATACACCACCTCAGCTTGCTTGACGCCTGACTGAGGGCGAGCACTGGGGCTATTCTCCAGCATCACGGCGGTGACGGGCTTGGTGGTGGCCGCTTGGTCGGTGACCTTGAGGCCAGTCAGGGGCGAATAATACACCTCTGGGGCTTTCTGCGTTGCCACAACAGGGGCGGGCTTGGCCTGGCGCGGCTTATTGAGCAGAGAAAATGACGCCATTGCCCCAGCAAATACCACCAATGCCCCACCAATCACCATCACGGGCATACGGTGCTGCCCCACAAAGTGCCGCAGCCCCATAAAGTGCCGTCCATGCCGCCGCAAACGCCGACGCTGCGCCCGACCGCCAAAAGCTGCCGGTGGTGTATTCTGTGGTGAACTCATCTTATGGCCATTATACCATGAGCGGATAGCGATGAGCTGGGGATTTTTGCATTGATGTGTCGTTGGTGCACCTCGAGGATATCTACATCCCACAACGCTCATCATTCCTCATATTCCACTACCCTATCGCTCCCACCGATAGATTGCTATAAGTGTCGATATCTCCCTGGCATCGACTTCTTGACGCCAGGGCTGTCAATCCGTTATTGCAGCGGATTTTCATACTCCATCGGATGAAGTATAGGAGGCGGTGCGAGCTGAACGTGAAGAAGGAAGGTTTTGACATTCAGATTCAGAGAGTGAGCCTTTGTATATCGCCTAAAGTGAAGTAACGAGGAGGCACTAACAGTTTCGCCACAGGAAGTACAATGCGATCAATTACCCAACAAACCCCTTGGCAAATTCGCAAAAATAGCCTACAATGAATAACCATTAACGATAATTTGGGTGAGGAAATATGACACGACGAGAGAGCGACAGTATAAGTAATGGTAGAGACAGCAGCGCTATACCACGGACTGACGAAGGTCAATCACCTCAATCGCCACAACAAGCCAGCAGTAGAGATTGGTGTGTGGGGCAGGTGCGAGAAGAGGTGCGCCAACCATCGGCTAATGTCATGAGAGCTATGACAGATGCCGCCCTCGGAGGGCTAGGGATTGGCTCGGGCCCGCAGGGTGTTGAAATATTCGCCTCCCCTGTTGCGCGCAAGATAATTAATGGCGCGGACTCCGTGAGTGGTATGGAGCCAGCGCCATCGGTCTGGCTGGGCGATGTACCTCCAGCGGCGGAGTAATTGCGCGGTATCCCTTCTCGTGGCACGAACATCGCTTGGCGAGAATAGCAATGCGCCCATCGCAGCCAGGCTACTACCACACCAGCAAATAGCATGATATTTTGAGGCAACTGTAAGCTGCCGCCTCTGTATCGTTGTAAATAGCGCAGCAATAGGGCCTTGACAGATATATATATATATATATATATATAATTTCTTTCATATTCTCTCTACAGATAGAAAGGGGAAGAGAATATGTTCCTTGAGATTCGCTCTGGTAAACTGTACGTGGACGGAGAGTTTGTCGACGACATTGGTGATGTCGGCAGATCTATCTCTCGATCTATTTGGGTCGAGGGCATCACACGAGAGGAGGTGACAGACCAAGAAAAGTTCCCCTCTGCCTTTTTCTGGGCATGGACGGGGGGCACGCCTAGCTGGAGTGCCCTCACCAACCAAATGCGGGATGAAGCACTGTCATGTGTTCGTCCAGCGGCAGTACCAGCGCTCATTGCTGCTTTTGGTGGGTGTGGTATGGCGTATAGATGGTCATTCGGGTGGCTCGTCTTTACCCTCCCCGCTTTGGTACTTGTAGCGTTTTTTGGCGCTGCTTCGGCCAAGGCGTGGCGAGAGTATAAGAGGTTATACCGGCGTCTTGAATCAGACGCACCCCGTGCCATTGAACTTAACCAAGAGGTTACCCGGTTTATAATACGCCGACTAATTAAATCGAACCTCTCCAAGGGCTCACGCAAGATGCTAGAGATAGGATACTACAACGGTAGTATTAAGGAGGTGATCGATGTTGATGATGATTCGGTTGCAAGGGTTATTTCTCGCAACCCAGAACTCATCAAATTCATCGGTGATGAGTACAATGCCGAGCTCCCCTCACCTGAGGAATATCGGCGTCGAGCCTTCGATGTCCTGTATGGCTACATACAGGATGAGATCAACCGCCTTGAGGCTAATCAGGCTATCGCTGCTGAGCAGCAGCGCATTGAGGCTGAGCAGGAAGCCGACCGTCGGTCTCGCAAGGAGCGAGAAGCTGCGGTGCAGGCTGAAGCCGACCGTGCGTCGCGAGTACTGTCCCTTCCCTCCATCCTAAACGAGACTCAGGATGAAGTTCTCGCATTGGGCTTGCTAGCTCATGAGACACAGGAGGAAGTCAGCAAGGAACCAAAAAAGGCTTGATCTCTCAAGCCTCACGCCGGCCTATGGAATAGCATAGGCATGGCCCTTCTATCCACTGGGGCTGCCCGCTTGAGTATCATTGTGTATTCGCGGGCAGCCCCCTACCCCTGTTGTTTCTATTATTTTTTGCTTATGACGCAATTATTTGTTCAAGCAAAAACCGGCTGGGAGAGCCGGTTTTTTTGTGTAGTAAGCGGCGCGTTATTACCCAAGATACTGCTCTATTCGTGCCAGCGTCCGCTCTTTGCCAAGCAGCGCCAGCGTGTCATTCAGCTGGGGGCTAAAGGGTGCCCAGGTAGTGGCGATGCGAATGAGGCTAAAGAGCACGCCCGGCTTATAGCCAGTGGTCTCGAGGAGTTGGTTAAGAGTGTCTTGGATAGCGCTTGGCGTCCATGTGTGCTGCTGGGCCAGAGCGGCATGGGCCGTGGCAAGGAGCTCTCGGCGTTGCTCGCCTGTTAGTTTGCGTAGTGGCTTGTTGGTGGTAATGAGTTCTCCGTTGATGGTGGGCTCTTCGAAAAAGTAGCGGCTCAGCATTGGTAGCTCGGCCAAGGTCTTGAGACGGTCTTGCACCAGAGCAAGCACCTGCTTTTTGTATGCTTCGCTGGCGCTAGCAGCACTGGCTGGCCAGTAGTGCTCGACCCGGCCGTAGAGGTCATCGAGCGATAGGCGGCGAATCCATTGGCCATTCATCCAGAGGAGGCGCTTTTCGTCGAAGCGGGCACCACTGCGCTGGACGCGCTCGAGGCTGAATTTCTCGATCAGCTCCTCCTTGCTAAAGATCTCTTGCTCGGTGCCGTCATTCCAGCCCAGCGAGGCGAGGAAGTTGAGCATTGCCTCGGGCAAGATACCATCGGTGCGGTAGTCGGTGACGCTTTTGGCACCATCACGCTTGCCAAGCTTTTTCTTGCCATCGGGTGCCATGATGTGTGGCAGGCAGGCTAGTACTGGTGGCTCAAGCTCTAGCGCATCGTACAGGCTGAGGTAGCGTGGAATGCTGGAGATATATTCTAGTCCGCGGATGACGTGGGTAATGCCCATCTCGGCGTCGTCGACAATGTGAGCGAAGTTGTATGTGGGGTAGCCATCGGCCTTGATAAGGATGAAGTCATCGAGTGCTTCTGGCCCAGCAGAGAGCTCACCCATCACGGGGTCGTGCCAGGTGTAGCGCTGGGGATCGGCTACCTTGAAGCGCAGTGGCTGGGTGCCATCCCACGCTGGTGGATTGGTGGGGCGATAGTCGCGGTATAAAAAGGCTTTCTTGGCAGCCCGAGCTTCCTCGCGAAAGCCTTGGACTTCCTCTGGGGTGTAGGGGTCAGCATAGGCGAGGCCTTTGTCGATGAGCTTTTGGGCCCAGTGGTGGTAGATGGCGAGGCGCTCCGACTGATGATATGGCCCAGCCTCACCGCCAACGCGTGGGCCTTCGTCCCAATCTAGCCCAAGCCAATCCAGTGTATCAAGAATCAGGTCCTCCGCCCCAGGCACAAAGCGAGCGCGGTCGGTGTCCTCAATGCGCAAGACGAACTTCCCTCCCTGTTGGCGTGTGAGCAGCCACGGGAAGAGCGCCGCACGCACATTACCCACATGAATATACCCCGTGGGGCTTGGTGCAAAGCGGGTGCGAATGGTGGTGGTGTGCGAAGATGGTGTATCAGATGATGTGTCGTTACTCATATGGATAAGTATAGCAGATGAACCATATGACAAAGAACAGCATAATTTCGGCTATACCCTGCGCTTCTCCCATTACTTCATCCTCAGGAACACTATAAGGGTCGATGTCTCCCAGGCATCGACCTCTTGCGCTGGGCTGAAAACAGATTATTGCAATCTGTTTTCACACTCCATCGGATGAAGTGATGAGAGAAGCGCAGGCTCTCAAAATGAGATTCACATACTCGCTGCAATCCGCTCCACCTGCTCGCTCGACAGGGGTGCGTTGCCCTTGATGGTGTAGAGGATGCCACCATTGACCCACGCGGCGGCATTGTGGGTGGTATAGATAGTGAGGCCGCGGCTGGTGGTAGTGGCGAAGTTACGGCCAAAGCTGGGCAAAACGTAGTTGGCCAGGACGGCGCTAGAATCCCAGTCAGACCGGCTCTGCGTGAGAGTAAAGGCGCCTGGGCCAGCGTTGGCGGCGAACTTCATCAAGACACTCCCCTGCTGCTGCGATATACCGCCCACCAAGCTATAGCCACTCGGCTGATACGACGGGAACGATGCATTAATGCCAGCCTGAGCGGCGGCCATACGAGTAGCAATGGCAGGCATGTTGTGGTACGTCAGGTAGCCGCCAAAGGCAAGTAGTGCCACCATCGCCCCAGCAATGCTGAGGCGCCTCCCCCAGTGGTGGGCCGCTGGCTGCCGAGCCGGTGGTGGTGCGACGCTGGTGGTGGGTTTGTTGGTGCGGCGTTTACTAGCGAAGAGCTTGCGATGTTTGGATCTGGGCGCGGCTGCCGGCTTCTTGCTCTGCTCGGTGAGGACGCTACGCGGCAGTGTGCCAACGGGGATATTCTCCGTCGTGGTGAGCTCTGGCTCGGCTGGTGGCCACCACACCTCACCCTGGGGTATCCCAGAAGGCTGCGCTACTAGTGGCTGGGCGGCAAGCTCGGCGAGATTGAGTGTGGGCAGGCTGATCGGCATGGCTGGCTGTGTGGTTTGGGTTTGCGTCTGATCGGCTTGCTCGGTAGCAAGCACACGGGCCAGTTGTGATGGTGGCGGTGTGGTCTGGCGCTTAGCAGCACTGGGTGGCTCTACTTCTGATGGTACGAATACAAAATCCATGCTGCGTGGTGCACTTGGCTGCGCGGGCGCATGCTGAGCGGTGTGGTGTGTTTGGGTGCGCGGCGATGCAGCGGCTGCTGGCTGAGCTGAGAGTGGCGAGATCGTCACTGGCTGCCGCTTCTGTAGCTGGCGCGGCGTGCTGGGCCGAGACGAGATGATAGGCTGCACCGCCACTGGCCGGTGATGCTTGGTAATGCGAGCAGTCTGTGCTGCAGCGCGATGTGTCGCCACTGTTTTTTGCGGTGCGGTCGTATGTGGCATGGCTGGCTGATGCACGGGGCGCGGCATAGCAGCTTGAGTGGCTCCTGGAGCCATACGTGGCTGGCTCTTTGCAGGCGATTGTGGCGTTACCTTAGCCGCCTGAGCTGTCTGTACCGCCTTGGTTGCCGGGATGATTTCTGAGATATGCTTTGGCTGAGCCACCTTGGCTGCGGTAGAGCGAGCGCGCGCGGTATGAATAATCTTTAGCTCTGGCCCGTATAGTACAGGCTGCCGCTCTGATTTGCTTGTGCGATGCTGCTTTGGCCTCTGTATATCTAAACCAACGGTCGCTTGCTCAGCTGCCCGCTTAGGCACGTGCCCACCATGTGTGGCCGTCGTATGACGCATAATAGTATATCCCCCTTGTTCCCTCTTTGATCGTATAATACTCCAAGCATAAGGGGTTTTGCAAGAGGTGTGCGCTGTTTTGTATAAAATTGCTAAGACGAAATGCATGAACTTGCTGCGAGCCTGAGTGAGATACGCAACACATCCCACTTCTCGCCAGCCATGGTATAATGTTGTCATGGATACGAAGCAACGAAAGCGACGCCAACGCGTCCATCTGACATTGATCTATAGCATGATGGTGCTGACTGTTATCTTCACCGTCGTGATTTTTGCTTATGCAATACAGGGGTACCGGCTCAATTGGTCGAGCGGTAAGGTTGTGCAGGGCGGCTTGGTGCAGTTTGACACTCACCCCGATGGTGCCCAAGTGACGGTAGACCAAACCCGCCTCAGTAACGAGACACCTAGCAAGCTCACCCTCTCGGCGGGCCAGCGCAATATCACTATCCAGCGCGAGGGCTACCACGATTGGCACAAGACGGTGGATGTGAAGGCTGGCAGTGTGCTGTGGCTCGACTACGCCCGGCTCATCTCCAACAATCCAAGCCATAAGAATGTCGCAACTGCTAGTGGTGCGTCAAGCGCCATTGCTTCAGGTAATAACCGCTATCTCGCCTTCACTCCTGCTGCACACAAGCCCACCATTACTCTGGCCGACCTCAGTGGCGACAAACCACAGACGACGAACATCACACTCGACAGCGCACACTACACTGCGCCAGACAGTGCCGAGCACCAAACCTTCACCCTCGACTCGTGGGATAAGGACAACCGCTATGTGACAATCAAACACACTTACAATGGCGATAAAACCGAGTGGCTCGTCCTTGATACTCAGGGTAGTCACAAGCTCGAGAATGTCACACGGCAGCTTGGCGTGGATGTTGCTGCTGCTAAATTCTCGCAGGGCGACAGCCGCAAGCTCTTCGTCCTCACTGATGAGGGAGACCTGCGCCAAGCAAGTCTCGGCGACACGACCATCACAGGCCCACTCGTTAGTAACGTGGCCGAGTTCGCGCTCTACAGCGACACGACCGTCACGTACACAACCAAGCTCGACCACACCACCAAGCAACGCACTGTTGGCTACCTCACTATTGGCACCACCAAGCCTCGCACCGTCCGTAGCTATGCCGATGATGGTGTGGCTCCACTGCACTTCCGTATCGAGAAATATTACGACAAAGTATACTACGTGATCGCCTATGGCGAGACAGCCGAGATCCTCAGTAGCACCTCGCACGCCGCGAGCGACTCACGCACCGCAAGTAGTCTCAAGTCCGTCGCTAGCCTCAGCATGCCAGGTGGCATTAGCCATGTCGATTTCTCGCGCGGTGGACATCGCTTCGCCTGTGTGTATAACGACACGAGCCTCATGACGTACGACCTCGAGCTGCTCAAATCCTCCACCGTCAAGCTCCCCCAGCCACTAACGCGCGACATCAACTGGATTGATGGCTACCACTTCACCTTCACGCACGGTGGTGTGCACCTCTACGACTTCGATGGCGCCAACCAGCAGCGCATCACTACCTCAGCACTTGACCTCCCCGTTGTCCTCTCGCAAAACCAGCGCTACCTCTACAGCTTCGTCAAGACGAAGGACGGCGTGGCACTGCGCCAGACGAAAATCGTCAATGACTAGTCATCATCAGGATCGTGCAGCTACCCCTGCTACACTGTGATGAACACTAAGCACATAATTCGCTTGTTCATCTATCTTATATAATCCAAAAACATAGCCCACCAACCATGCTCAAACTAAACCGGATTAATTACTCAATCCGGGAGTGCAATAGAATGGCACTGCAATCAGATTGAGACACGAGTTTAGTGAGCCATGTTTGGTGAGATAGGAGCCCATTTGTTGCATCCGCATCAACTCTTGCCGCTTGAGCTGCTGAAAGCTGAATATTCCAGTTGCGACTATACAAACATGAGGAGTATGCTCATTGGCGAGCTACTCGGCATTGCATATTCTATGAAGAGGATACAATGCTTGACATAGCTAGTAGCCATCTGGCTGTGCGCTTGCTTGTTTCGTCTATGAACATGAGCAAAGCATACATACTTTCTCGTCTTTATATACTGCTACACCAACTACCAGAGTAACCAGTGAGAAATATCGCACTTTCAAGCGTAGATGCCACACTGGTTTATAAAGTTAACTTACCGCCCTGAAAACAGGTTGCCGACCCGTTGGACAAAGGTTGGTGAGTTGCCTGGCATGGCGCTCTTGCTGTTGCTGCCACTGTTGGTAGTGGTTTGAGATGCTTCTTTTTTGGCGGAGGATGGGTCGGGGCTGACTTGCTCGGCAGTGACGAGCAGGCGGTTGAGGTCGGTACCAAGCGGCACACAAGTGATGAGCGTCATGGTTGGCTTGGTGGCGTTGGTTTGCAGTGCGTGCACATCGGTCGGTTTGACGACTTGTGAGCCAGTGACGGTATAGGTGTAGCGCTTGCCGTTGTAATTGACGTAAATATTGTCACCCTTTTGCATTTGCTCGAGCCGCGCGAAGATGAACTTGTACTTACCATTGTCGAGCCAGTCGTTGCTTGAGTGGCCTGAGACGACGAAGTTCCCCACCTCGCCAGGTTTGGCATTGGCACCAGGGATGTTGAACCACACCACACCCTTGTCCATCGCGGCATTGAGCGAGGCTTGGCTGGCGGCGTTGGCATCCCACACGATGGGCACGTCCACCGCGATCTTAGGAATGATGAGCTTGGGGTCTGGGCCAACGTTGGTCGAGTCATATGGGCTGATGATATAGCTCTGGGCATCGAGGTCGCCTGGTGAGGTGTAGGCAGCAACGTATGAGAAAAAGACTCGGTTATACTGCAATGCCAAGAATAATACCATGACGGAAATACCAGCTACCGCGGGGATGAAGTGTCGGCTATGACGGACTTTGTTCGCGCCATTGCGGATTGAGCTCAGTAAGCGCGAGCGCAGGTCGCCCATGGCTTGGCTTTGAGTGAGCTCCTCTGGCTCATCAGTGGTGGCTGCGGTGGCGTGAGGCGTATCGGTGTCGTGAGCTTTGGCTTGCTCGGCGAGGCGCTCCTCGGCCTTCTTGACTTGGCCTAGGTAGTAGCGCTCATAATACTGCTGATAGTAGTTTTGCCAAGCACTGTGGTATTGCTGCCAAGCGGCCTTTTGGTTGGCGGTGGGCTGGCGCGGTGCACCAGCGGGGCGCTGGCTGTCTGGTTGCTGCGGCTGATGTGCGCTCGCTACTGGCTGCTCGGTATGGTTATCTTGAGATGAGGGCTGCTGCGCGTGAGCTGTTGATGAAGCGGCTGTGCGGGCTGACGTGGGTTGTGGTGATTGTGTCACTTGGGCTGATGTGCCAATATAGTGCGCCTGTGAGCGGCTGCGCGGTGTGATGGATGAGATATCGCGCTCGCGGGAGGTGGGCGCCGAGTGAGCGTTTGACGCGGCAGCTGCTTGGCTCTGGCGCCATGCTTGAGCCCCTGGGCGGTAAGCCGTCTGGCTGTGCTGGACGCCACCCATCGCGTGCCGCACCACTGGTGCATGGCTGGCTGGTTTGCTGGCGAGGTTTGGGACTGAGAAGGTAGCCGCCTTGGCACTCGTGTTGGGCGCAGGCTGGCGAGTCGGTGCACCACCAATGATGGGCTGCATGGTGGGGCGGTTTGTACTGCCGCTACTATTCGAGGTATTGTATAGCGCATCGATTTGCCCACGCACTTCACTAAGCCGTGCATCGCGGCTCTGCGATGACGGGTTCCCTCGTGATGTTGTGCGTGACGGATCTTGTGGCTGCATAACTACTCCCAGTATACAATATTGGCTTTGATATACCAATATATCGCTTGCGTTTCAAGGCCTATTTTGGATAAGAGACTGCTTGCCCGTGCCCACACTCTCGAGACAGGCATAAACAGACAGCAAGAGTCATCAATAAAAAATAAGCCGACACTTACGGCTTATTTTTCGGAAAACAGTTGAATAAACACTGGTACCGCGGGCCGGACTTGAACCGGCACGTCCGAGTGGACATCAGATTTTGAGTCTGACGTGTCTACCAATTCCACCACCGCGGCGTGAGCAAGATCAATTGCAGCCCTACCCTGCAACTTCTGCAAGTATAGCAGATTGCGCTGCACTTGGCTAGCCTCTCGTGCAGGGCTCTACGGAGCTATGCCTAAGCCGGTCACTTTATTCATTCAATACACCGCTTGTTCATCCTGAGCTACTGGATAACCACCATGAACGATCAAGAGAAAATACGACAAAAAAGCCGAGCAACATCACATAGCTGCGCAACAGGCGAAAGCACCGAACGTGCGATGTATGTTTGATAAGTACAACACCATCGAACATCGCTTGCGCGCAACCACGATATAACGGTGGCTACGATCATAATTTTGTGGTAGAACAGCAGCCACAAAATATGGGTTTAAGCATAAGCATAATATATAAAAGATTATTGTTGACAAAAAATAAAGGACATGATAATCTCAACACATAACGTCTAATAATGACGAGGAGGAAAACAAATGAACAAACTAGCAAAATCGTTTGTTGCACTTGGCGTTGTCGCTGGCGCAGCAATCGGTGGCCTGTGGGTAGCGCAGCCAGCATCGGCAGCGATCTCATCAGGTTGTAGCAACTTTAATGTTGTAGAGTGCGGCACAAAGGACGTGCAGACCCTGCGCAGCACCTACACAAAGCGTACAGAGATCCGTCAGCTGTACAGCCAGTTCGGTATTACCGAGCAGATGATCAACGGTGTCAACATGCAAGAAGGTACAGTTGATGCGAACGGCAACGTGACTGTTGGTGGTCGTGTTGTCGCTACTGGTGCCCGCACCCTGCAGGCCAAAGCTGGTACAAAGCAAAAGCAGCCAGAAGGTCAGCGCACCGCTGGTGGCCACACCTACTACCAGTACCCAACCGGTGATAGCTTCATCTTGGGCAAGACAACCTTTAGCGTTTATGCATGGTTCGACAACAACGGTAAGTTTATCGCTGGTGTTATTAAGGACTGTGGTAACCCTATCTGGGGCACCCCAACTCCCCCACCAGCCAAGCCAAGCCTGACCTGCGATGCATTGCAAGCTACCCAGATTTCGCGCAACGAATACCAGTTCACCGCCAAGGCAACCGCTAAGGAAGGTGCAAAGGTCGTTAACTACATCTACGACTTTGGCGATGGCAAGACCACCAACGGTGGTGCAACTGTTCGCCACACTTACGCTAAGGAAGGCACATACACCGTTAAAATGACTGTGGTCGGTAGCGAAGGTGGCAGCACCAACGTCGAGAAGACAAGCAAAGACTGCCAAGTGACCATCAAGGTTACACCTCAGCCAACCATCCAGGTATGTGAGCTGAGCAGCAGCACCATCATCACCATCAAAGAAAGCGAATTTGACGCTACCAAGCACTCAAAGAACGTCAAAGACTGCGACAAGATGAAGGTCTGTGAGCTGAAGACTGGTGCTATTGTCACCATCAAGGAAAAAGAATTCGACGAGAAGAAGCACTCAAAGAACACCGCCGACTGCGACAAGGTCAAGGTCTGCCGCATCTCTGACAAGAAGATCGTCGAAGTTCGCCGCAACGAAGTAAGCAATGACTACACCACCGACATGTCGAAGTGTGAGCAAACTCCTCCAACTCCAGTAGCTGAGTTGCCACACACCGGCTTGGGCGGTACCCTCCTGCCGCTGGCTGGTATTGGTAGCCTCACTGCTGCAGGTGCCGCTTACTACGTAAGCCGCCACCGCAAATAAATAACCGTTTGTGGATAACCCAAAAATCACCCGTTTTGCATGGACGGGTGATTTTTATTGGTTTGGTTTTTGAGAGTAAATCATTGACCCAATATAAGCTGCGCGTCCTCTTTTCTTTTTGATTGGTCTCATTTGTGGGATTGTGGAGTGAGAGTTACTCTGATGAGACGTATTAAGCTTCTCTACCCTTCCTCTCACCCGCTCTTTAAGGGGGCTAGCCGCGCATTGTGAGTGCAATCTGTCTGTTCTGGTGGTGCTCTATGTTAGTCAGTGGCGGTATATATTTTGCTAGAAGAATAGAGAAAGGCAGCATAAATATGTATTTTACATCGCGGGTTCTGGATAGTGGCACGAGTAGCTAGATCATTTACGCCCCTACTCGATAGAGGCTTAATATAGGCCGTAGTTAGCTTCTGCGGGCATAGTTGCTAAGGATAACGGTATTCAATGGTTTCCTCAAGATATTCCATCTATACCCACCCGATTCTATCCCCAGATAGATGAGCGAGATTACTCACCATGCGACATAGACTTTTAATACAGGCTGAGACGGTGGTTTCTACTTGCTGAATAAGGTGGGGGCTGCGTAGCAACACACAAAACAAAGAGAGCAGTATGAGGATGCACTGAACACGCTCATTACTCATGTATCATGGTTGACGGAGCGCACAAACTAGGGCGAACAAATATACTACTCATCTGCTTTTTACTCTATAGTGCAAGAGAAAATAGGCGATCTGCTATGACCGATGAGCTAAATATTACCGCAAAACATGATATGAGTACTTGATTTCCGGTAGAAACGTGCTATTTCCGTTCTATAAATAAGATATATAATACCGACATTCATGCAAATATAGCACACCATGCAATAGGAGAGTTTGGTATAGTATTTGGCGGTGTTTTATGCTTGTGCTACTTTTTTGTCCATCAGAATAACAGAGGTCGTGGGCTCATGTGACGCAAACATTTGTTCATGATTTGTGCTTCGTATGATCTGAACACAAAAAACGAACAACATAATAATGGCGCTGCACTTCGCGTGCACATCTCTTTTCTCGCTCTTCCCTTTCGGTATTGGTTTGGTAGGATATAAAATCCCACCTTGAGATGGTCTCACCGACATAGTTATCGTACTTGAAAATACCTATTGTTTGTCGCTCAGACAAAAAAGCGGATCACAGAAATGCTGCTCGTGCTCTAGGGCTTGAGCGACTCGTATACTTCCCTTCACTAGCCAAAGAGATGAAGAAGAAAACTGCAAATAGCGACAATAAAAGTTCCGGAGCCGATACCCAATACCCAATACCCAATACCCAATACCTACTCCTTCCCATCCAGCAAACTTGCCGTTGCTGCCTGGAGGGGCGTCGCTGGATTCCACATGGCGTAGGCGGCAATGCGCGTTGGCACCGTGCCCTGCCAGAGCGCCATTGGCTGCGACCATGGTGTTGACGTGACGGTGCCATGCTGAGCGATGAGGATAGTGTTGGCGTGGAAGGTGGCGAGGGTGAGTGGATAGGTGACGGTAAACTTGTGTAGCGCCTCGACCAGCTGGAGGAGCGGCATGCGGAAGGTGAGGATCTTGGGATAGTACAGTGTGCGCAGCAGCTTTTGGACTTGCGAGAATGAGGCGATGATAAGGATATTTGACTGGCTGGCAAGCTGCGGGGCGCTTGGCATAAGCAGGTCGACCGCGTCGCGGCTGATGATGAGTGGTGCGGTGGTGTGGCTCACGAGCTTTTCATAGACAATGGCAGTCTGACTGTTGCGGCCTGCATCACCGATGAGAAGAAGTGCGTCGGCCCAGCCAGTGAGGGCTTGCAGCTCCGGCCAGGCTTCGTTACCCAGGCTGCCACTGCTATTGCTTGCGGCAAAAATCGTGTCCGTCACACTGGCAGGAATAGTGCCACGCAGGGCGTCTGGCAGCACCACGCGTGCCTGCCCTACCCCTGTGGCGAGCGCGGTAGTATAACTATGCTCGATGGCGCGAAAGCTCAGCCGGTTGCCGCCAATAATGCCTAGCTTGCCCGCTTGCGCCCGCTGCTGCGGTTTATTCCAGGCGATGTCTGGGTAGAGCGGCTTGGCTGGCGTTTGCTGCTGCCAGTAGGGGATGTTCATGCGCAGTCACCTCGCTCTAGCGGGCGGAGATAATATAGGGAGAAAATACTCAGCATAGAGCTATTATACCGCGAAGTGGGAGCGCATGCTATCTATCACTACTGGCTAGTATCTCCCCTGCTGCTGAGCAGCAAAGTGGATTGAGGGCCTATAACTGGGGTGGATGACGAGCACAGCCTGTGGTGAGTGAAAAACGTGAAAAAGAAAAAGCCCAACCCAGGAGCTCTCCCTACTCTATGAGAGTAAGTGCTGACGACTAGGTTGGGCAAGAAGGAGACGGGAGGTTGGGGCGCAGAGGGTGCGCAAACGTGTGCCTGCGCACCCTCTGCCATATCGTCAGGATCCACTTCCGCCGAGGAAGCTGATGCCATCGATCATGGAGATCACCTCCCCTCTCTTCTAGACTCACCTCTCGCCGGATTGCGAGAAGCTAATATATATATCAATATATGAGGGGTGCGTCAAGGCTCTGTTGTGTGCTTATCGTGCTCTTTGCCGTATCTTAGCCTACGCTACCACTCCATCCAGCGTAATACTAACCGGGCAGTGATCGCTGCCCATTTGGCTGGCGTGGATGTGGGCGCTGGTGATGTGCGGGGCGATTGCTGCCGAGGCTAGCCAGTAGTCGATCCGCCAGCCCACGTTGCGGGCGCGGGCGTTGGCCCAGTGTGTCCACCAGGTGTAGGCATCGGTTTGACTGGGGTGAGCAGCGCGGAAGGTATCCACAAAGCCAGCGTCTAGGTAGTGCTGGAAGCCAGCGCGCTCTTCGTCTGTAAAGCCATGCTTGCCCCGGTTGGCGCGTGGGTTGGCAAGGTCTATTGGCTGGTGGGCGACGTTCATATCGCCGCAGTACAGCACCGGCTTAGCTGGGCCGTACTCTCCCGCTTCTAGCCCCTGCAAGTACGCCAGCATGCACGGGTCCCAGGCCTTGGCGCGCAGGGCCAGCCGGCTCAGGTCGCCCTTGCTATTGGGCGTGTAGCACGTCACCAGCCAAAAGCTGGCAAGCTCCGCTGTGATGACGCGGCCTTCATCATTCGGGCTGCCGTAGCTATCGGCCGCCAGCTGGAACTGCTCCACCAGCCCAGCTGGCAGGCCGTCACGCCACTGTAGCGGCGCAGTTTTGCTAAAAATCGCCGTGCCGCTATAGCCCTTCTTGGCCGCGCTATAAAAGTGCTCGTGGTAGCCCGACAGGTCCAGCTCCACCTGCTGGCGCTGCGCCTTCGTTTCTTGTAGGCACAGGATATCGGGGTTATGCGCCGCCATAAAGCGGGCAAATTCGCCCTTGTTTATCACCGCACGAATACCGTTGACGTTCCAGGAGTAGAGATTCATAAGGATAGTATACCAGATAGTGTCATGCTACTATATCACGAGTTACATAATTCCGTACAAGTGCAAGATAGTCTAGTTTGTTGCTAACTCTGAGTACAGATGTCTTGATAATGAGTGGTGTGGTTTAGAGCTGTAATAATGGCGCTTGACATATTAATTAATATATTCTGCATATTTGAAACGATAGAGTGTAATACTCGGTTTGTCTAATTTGTTAGTGAGAAAATAACCTCGACCATTGTTTTCTGTAAATTAATAATGAGCTTATTTGAAAGTATCTGTTATAATATACGGTAAGGTTAGGCGTGACGGATGAGATTTTATCTAGCAGTTGAGTCAACTAGATTGATGTTCCGCTCTTTAGACCTGAATATCAACATATTATGCTAAGCGGTGTGACTATCGGTATATGAAGATTCTTGTTGTGACGGAAGTGTATCGTCCTGGTATTGGAGGAATCCAGACAGCAGTAGATACCCTTATAGGGGGGTTGATTGCAAAAGGGGACGAAGTGACAGTCATGACGGGGTCACCCAAGGGGTTATTTTGCCGTACCTATCAAGAGATTGATGATATTAATGGCGCAACAGTAATTAGACTTCCTGCGTTAAAGTCATTTGTCAATAAAGAGAATAATCGATTGACATTATTTCCAAATCATATAGTGAGGCGTTACTTCTATCAGTATCATCCAGATATTATTCATCTGCTTATACCGTCTACTTGGTTGCATGCGTCAGTATTACGCCAAGCACAGCGGTACCATATTCCGGTTATAGCAACAGGCCATTCAATTGCTTTGAATCTTGAGATGAATATGAAGCATAAACGACTTGCGCGATGGATTGGCCAACGAGCTGAGAAATACACAGTAAGACAACTTAATCGAACGAATTTTGTAACAGCGCCAACACAAACAGCATTGGACTACGTATCGGGTATTACCGTCCCCACCCTTCCTATATCAAATGGTGTTGATAGTAGAATTGGTAAGCCAGATAAAGAAAGCATTAGAACAAAGGTTATTAAGCGATTTGGATTAGATAGCAAAAAAAAGACGGTAATTTATGTTGGGAGACTTGATGGTGAAAAAAGAGTTGACTTGCTTATTGATGCAATGCGCGCTCTCGACAGAAGAGATACACAGCTTGTGATAGTCGGCAAGGGTTTGGAAATGGAGTCTCTCAAGGATCAGGTCACCCAGCTAGGATTAGACGATAGCTGTATTTTCACTGGCTATGTGACCGATAGTGAGAAGCGTATATTGTTACAACAGGCTGATATTTTTGCGATAGCAAGTCCCGCAGAATTGCAATGCATTGCAGCACTCGAAGCAATGCTATGTAAGACGCCAGTAGTTGTAGCAGATCAGGTAGCTTTACCCGAACTGCTCGATGGTGGTAGAAATGGCTTTAGCTTTTGCTATCCTAATAGCCAAGATCTTGCTACCAAGATAAACATTCTATTGGATGATGGCAAGTTGCGCCAAAGAATGAGCCATCATGCACAACAATGGGTTATGCGTTATCACTCACACGAACACACAATTATCCAGTATCGAACGATATATAGGAAATTAATCGATGATATGTCGCAAATTGAAAAAACACAATGAGTAGGACAAATACATTTCAACATATCGAATCATACTTCTCTCAACGATTCTTAGAATTAACCGATAGCAACAATATAGTTGCATATCGAGAGGCACAGCCGAAAGGTGGTGGTCGAGTGTGCGTTATAATACACGGCCTGACTGGGACAAGCTACTCAATGCTACTATTAGCGGATGCGTATCGGCAAAAAAACTTTCAAACAATAGTGATTGATCTGCCTGGGCACGGTGGCTCCACTCCTATTCCTGTTGATGACATGAGTAGTCTTGCTCAGTGGCTTCATGAGGTATTACAAGAAGTATGTCCAAATCACCAGCCTACACTGCTTCTAGGCGATTCATTTGGAGCTAGTGTGGTGTTGGCTTATGCACAGAGATATACATTACCGCCAACGACAAGCATCATCCTTGCGGCGCCAATTCCTCTTATTCATCCTGTACTCAGTATTGCTGACCGTTTTTTTTCGCGTGTGCCTGATACTATTGCGCGACAAATATACTACACAAATCGTTTTTTACTTAGTATAAGAATTCGTTTTTTGCTTGCACAGTGGAGGCGGGCTGACTATCGTCAATATGTGGCTGAATGTATAGCTGTCGAAGGGATTCAAGCCAATCACCAATATGCTGAAATGATACTGATGTCTGCCAATATTCGCAGTAACCCTTTTCTTTCTCCACTTTCTAAGCAGCTAGCTAGCCAGACAGTGATCATATATGGTGATACAGATCGAGTCGCTGGCTCACGAGCAGCCCAGTATCTTCAAAAGTGGGGGCATTCAGCTCACATTATCCAGGTGCCGCAATGCGGACATCTTATACACATCGAAGGAGTTTCAAATATTATTGATGCAAGTGTAAGCGAATAAAAACTACTGATTGTCTCGGGGTTATGGTTTTTGGCGCAGCTCCTGAATTAAGCTGGTTGCAGTTGACACATAGTATTTTGGTGTAAATATTTCCTTCGCCTCTACTGCGGCGTGAGATAGTGCAATAAGTTGTGTAGGATGATCTATAAGTTTTTTGATGCTTTGGGCAATAGCTTCAGGGGATGAGTCGCTTGTAAGAATGCCTGCTTGGTGTAAGCCTTCAGGAGTGAGTCGTTCATCGCAATAGAGTACTGGCCGATAGCGACAAATAGCTTCTGCGATAACCATTGGCTGATTATCAAAGTGATATGAAGAGAGTGCAACAATATGTGACCTATCGATAGCTGAAATCACTGCGTCATTATCGTGCAATCCAACAATATCAACATGAGGTAGTTGGCTGTATTGCTTACGCATATCATTTAGTAGAGCGCCATCGCCAATCATTACACAATGAACATACTTTGGTGGACACTGTGCGAGTGCTGCCAAAAACTCCAAAGGGCGCTTCTCTGGGGTGCACCTCCCTATCCATGTAATACGAAGCTTATTGTCTGAAGGCAAAGAGTCAATAGTGTGAGGCGCTGTATTCGCCTGAGAGAAAAAGGGGTTAGGAATGTGATGGAGAGGAAGGCTATTATCAAGCCTGTGTAATGTGCAGTATTGATGTCGTGACGGCGATACGACCGCATCTGCAGAGGCGGCAACAGATAGTGTGAGTGACTTTAGTGTCTTTTCAACCAAAGTGCCAGTTGTTTTTTGATGTAATGATATGCGTCGGTGGCAATATAAGCGTAGAGTATAGCGCATGAGCAAAGCAACTATTCTTGATAAGGGTACTTTTTTAATTTGCCAGAAGATAGAGTGCACTGTAAATAGGACGGGGATATTAATGCTGCGAGCAACATCTTGCGCAATGCAGGCTAGTGTAAACTCTGACTGCAGCCAGACACAGTCAATATCATTAGTAAGTAATAACTCTTGAATCTTTTTTCGACGTCGAGATGAGTTATAATAACATGGTAATGTAAATGGAGTACCTGGTATCCTAAGGGTTAAAGATGGCTTAAGAGGAAGATTAATTGCACCATCGATTCTTTGGCTACCTAATATATACACTGTGTGCCCTGCTTGGTTTAGGGCTTGTATCTGGCTTATTGTAGACGTGACCACGCCTCCCATATTGCTAACGGGAAAGTCTAATACAAAACAAATTCGCATATAACACTAGTGTACCATATTTTATACATAAAACTGTAGATTTGTCAGTTTTTCTCCGTTGCTGTATAATGGCATAAGTATGAAAATCGGAATCTTTATTGATGACTATTTGCCATCAGTCCATGGCGTGGCGACGTCTACAGTTAATTTGAGGCAGGCGCTCGAAGCGCTGGGCCATGAGGTGTACATTGTTGCGCCAAAGTGCGAAGGCTATGACGACCACGACGACCACGTCATTCGCCTACCATCATCGAAGAATTACGTCTTCGACAAGCGCGAGACGGCCGTCATCTACCCTGGTCTGGCCAAGAAGCTAGACGACTACCAGTTCGACATCGTCCACAGCCAAATGCAATTCTATATGGGTGTGCTAGCCCACAGCGTAGCCAAGCGGCAGCGGATCCCCCATGTTACGACGATCCATACGCTCTATAGCGAGCTGATCGACGACTATCCGTTTATGGTAACGGCTGGGGTGATTGCGCTCTCGGTCGCCTTCCCCGTTGTCTTCCGGACGAAGCCGATCTTGCCAATCACCTCGCGCGAGCAGCTCCATGGTATGGGCAAGAGTGCAATCCGTGATATGCTGTCTCGTCAGGGGTGGCGCCTTACTGCGGCGTTTGCTAACCAGTGCGATGCTTGTATATCGCCATCACAGCACCTGGCTAAGATATTGGTGGAGGATGGCGGCCTCACCACGCCATGCCACGTTTTTCCCAATGGCATCAACACCCAGCGCTATCACGATGCTTCGGTGGCAGATTCGCCTATCGCAAAAGGTCCGAACGATAAATTTATTATCTCGGTGGCGCGCCTGAGCCCTGAGAAGCGCCAGCAGGCACTTGTCGAAGCTCTGCCGCATATTCCAGATGAGAACGTCAAGCTCGTGCTAGTCGGTGGTGGCCCATACGAGGCGGAGCTGCGCGCCTGTGCCGAGCGGCTTGGCGTGGCAGAGCGGGTAATCTTTACGGGTATGCAGTCGAGTGATGCAGTAGCTGCGCTGCTCAAGCAAGCCGATGTCTTCTCGCTCGCATCGTACCACTTTGACAACCAGCCAATGACCTTCCTCGAGGCGGCGTCAAGTGGCCTGCCAATCGTCTACTGCGACGAACGTATGACCGAGGGCTTGACCAAGAAAAATGCAATTTTGACCGATGGGATTGAGGGTGAGGACTTTGCCAAGGTCTTCAACGATCTCTTTGCTCACCCCGATAAGCTCGAGCAATTATCTCGTGGCTCGCTGAGGGTAGCGCGCCAGTTTGATTCTGTGACGATGGCAAAGAAGGTCGTAGCGCTGTATGAGTCGCTCATTGCCAGCCATAATGCGCTCGAAGAAGAATAGATGATACCTGCAATTAAAAACTCACCACTGATCATGTGGTGAGTTTTTGTTTTCTCTTTAGTGTGTATGATTGTAATAATCCGAGCATCGAGGTTTTAAAAAGCCTAGCCTAGGCTTTCTCAAGATTCTACTAGCGATACTGCCGCACTGCTCGTCGCTGCTCCCGCTCCACATCGCGGCGTTTGATGGTTTCGCGCTTGTCATAGCGTTTCTTACCCTTGCCGAGGGCGATGACGAGCTTGATGTAGCGGCCGCTGGTGAGGAGTTTGGTGGGCACGATGGTATAGCCCTCCTTCTTGCGAGCAGCGAGTTGCTCGATCTGCCGCCGCTTCGCCAGGAGCTTACGTGCGCTGGTGCTGACTGTTCGGGCGTTTGGTTGGCCCTGCTCGTTGTGGCGCAGCGAGAAGCTGGCGTTATTGAGCCACAGCTCGCTGTTGCGAATCGTCACATATGCCCCCTTGAGCTGCACGTGACCTTCGCGGGCAGCGCGCACCTCTAGGCCGGTCAGGCTTATGCCAACCACTATGTCGTCACTCAGCTCATAATCAAACCGCGCGCGGCGGTTGACAATAGCTGGTACTGGTGGCTTGGTAGTATGTGATTTGCTCATACGTCTCTTCTATTGTAGCAGATGCGATGGATATTGTAGCCTCTGAAGTTTCTTGTCACAGTCGCTCGCATATGTGAGAGGTCTGCTGATTACTCTGTTGTGGAGATATTAGCGTCGGATTTGCTATCTGCTGTAAGACTTGCCTCGATGAGCTGAATCATGTCACTCAGTGTCCCGTTCCTCCCTTTGATAAGCAAACATTCTTGAGTAAGTTCACTTGCCATAAGCTTATCAACAGCAGCAATCGGATCAATGAATTTGGATAGTGTAACTTTCTCTTTTTGCGTAAAATGGATATTGGCCTCATTGAGCATTTCGTTCGTTGCCATAGATTGCAGCTCATCTGGCGAAAGCTGCGTTATCTCGCGTGAGGGGATATTACGTGGGAAAAGTGCCGTTTGGAAGCTATGGCTGGTGACAGTATTACCATCTGCTAGTGTAATGCCATCATCTTTAACAAAAGCGAGTTGCTCGCCCTTCATAATATAAACAATCCTTTCTGTTATTTTCTAGCGTGTCTGTAGACCATTATACCGCTAAATGTATGGAAAGAGTGTCGTAAAAATAACAGAATAATAATGTGGAGGGTTCAACTCACCCCCTTACCCGCAAAGGATATAATTCGCCATGCTATAATATCCCCTATGATTGCCGATATTGCCATTACCGAGAAGTCGTTTGGGGCGAAGACGCTGATGACGGATGTGAAGTTTAGTGTGAATGATGGCGAGAAGGTGGGCCTGGTGGGGCGCAATGGTGTGGGCAAGTCGACACTGTTTGGTATGCTAACAGGGGTAGATGATGACTATAGTGGCTCGATTATCTTCAAGCGTGGCAGTGTGGTGGTGGCAACGGCCCAAGAGCACCACGACAGCGGTGATATCACAGTACTTGAGTATATCTTGCGCGGTCTTCCGGAGTATGCGCGCCTGCGCCATATTATCACCACCTACCCCGAGACGATGGGTGACGACATGGACAAAATCGAGGCATACACCGCAGCGCTGGAGCGCTTTGGCCAGAAGGGCTTCTACCAGATTGAGGAGCTGGTGGCGGAGGAGCTAAAGAACTTCCAAATGGCAGGCTATGGTGAGCGACATCTGGCGAGTTTGAGCGGTGGGCAGAAGCGCCTAGTGGAGGTGGTGAAGATTATGCACGCCCAGGCTGACCTTGCACTGATCGATGAGCCAACCAACCACATGGATTATGTCGCCAAGAAGCAGTTTATCGATTGGCTCAAGGGCGCAAAGCAAGCAATGCTCGTCATTACCCACGACCGAGATGTGCTGGCAGAGATGGATCGGATCGTTGAGATAAAAGATGGCACAGCCCTCAGCTACCGAGGTAATTATGATGCCTACCTGCGCCAAAATGCCTCGGCAACGGGCAACGCGATGCATGAGTATGAGCAGGTTGAGCGGCGGATTGCCAATGTGAAGGATAAGGTGGTGCAGTTTCGCCGGATGAAGGAGCGGGCGCGTGACCCCGGTACCATTAAGCAATTCAAACAGCGTGAGCAGCAAGCTATGGCCGAGCTTGAGCAGCTCGAGCAGATTGAGAAGCCGACGTTTTGGATTGATCGCGACAATGTGGCGCAGCTGGAGTATAAGATGGCTGATCGCTACCAGAAGTTTAAGGCGCGAACGATTCGCCTGAGTATGCGCGATGGTGCAATGCGAAGCCAGCGCACACTGGTGGCGGTGCGAGACTTGGCGCTGGGCTATGGCGAACGGATCTTGTTTGAGGGGGTGAATATCGATCTGCGTGAGGGTGAAGCTGTGGAGCTGCGTGGTCGTAATGGTGCGGGCAAGACGACACTTATTCGAGAACTACTCGCCGCGCAAAATCTGGTGCAAGACAGAGGTAGCGATACGCCAATTGTCTATAGTGGCTCGCTGCAGCTCGATAGCCATATTCGGATTGGTGTGTATGAGCAAGAGATTGCCCCGACGTATCTTGGCTTTACACTAGCCCAGGCCATTGAGCAGATGCACCTCGACCGTGGGCTGCCAATTGGCCAGACCAAGCTCCGCCAATTGATGAGCGACTACCTCTTTGCCGAGACGGATGGCGATGTGCTGCTCGCCCGCCTGAGTGGTGGGCAGAAAGCGCGTTTCCAGATTATTAGCATGCTCGCTAATGAGCCGCAGCTGCTCATCCTCGATGAACCCACTAACCATCTCGACCTGCCCAGCATCGAAGAGCTCGAAGCAGCACTGGAGCGCTACACGGGCGCCATCCTCTACGTCAGCCACGACAACTACTTCCGGCAAAAGTTGGGTGGTGAGGTGGTGCAGATTGGGGCGCAGTAAGAGGCAATCTCATCGTAAAATATCAACTGCTTCCACACCCCTTCTCTCAAGTACACGCCTTTCAATATCATGAGAACTCGCATACTTGGTAGGCTCACCTCTCGTAGTGGTGAACGTGAGCATTGCAATAAGTCCCCACTTCTCTGCTCTGCACCTTTCTATCTACTACTTCACGTCGGTGGAGTGTACGTTGATTAATTTTAGAATTATGTAAGCTCCAGACATGAGAATCTATCATATGTATACTATACTGTGCATAATTTCGTACCAACATATTGCTTACGGTTGCAATCTACGCTATTGTAGAAGCAATGAGACTGAACAAAGATAGATCAAGTGCGGGGTTTGCCCTGCCAACGGTAATCGTGGCATCAGTGGTGGCAATGATGCTACTCCTGGTGGCGGCGTCTGCGTCGACGGCGATTCGCGAGGGGCTCTACGCCCAGCACTACCGGCGCTTAGCCCGTGAGGCGGCCGAGAGTGGCGTTGTCCTTGCCAGCAAATGTCTTGAGCTCAATAACGACCTCGCGCAGTGGTCAGATGCTGCAAAATTGCGGCCTAATACTGATTGCAAAGGTACAATAGTCGCTGGTCGCACCCAGTATGTTCAGCAGGATGGCAATGTGCGCACGACCTTTGAGGTGGGTGAGCCAGAGCGCCGCGAAGGGAGTATTCAGCGTATCACGGCGGTGGGCCGGACGGAGCTTATCCGCACGACGGATGGCACAGTGTGGAAGAGCTACGAGTATCGCCTGGCAGGCCAAGCAGGCCTGAGCGCACTGCTCGATAGTGTCTCGTTTGGTTATGCGGCTGGCGGCGGCTTTACACTCAATGGTGCGTTCTTTACCGTCATCGACGAGTTTGGGCGGCCACGCTCAGCAGGCTTCAATGGCTTTGGCCAGCTGGGAGTTGGTTCGACTACTGACACACTCACGCTCAAGCAATTTAATATTCCTGCTAATAAGCGCGTCGTACGTACCTACACCAACTTCCTCTCTCATGGCCGTAACCTGTTTGCCCTCACGGAGAATGGCGAGGTATGGGGTGCGGGGCTGCATAACTTTGGGCAGATTGGTAACCCGAGCCAAATTATTGCATGGGTAACAAACCCCGTCCAGTTTGTACTGCCTGGCAATGACAATGTTGCGACCTTTGTTTCGCCGCTGGGGATTGTCACCTTTGTCGTAACATCTCAGGGGAACGTCTATGTAGCTGGCTCCAACGACAAAGGTGTTGCCGGTATTAACTCGACCGCTCCGACAATAAAGATGCCAACCAAGATGCCCTTCCCTGAGAAGATCCGGGCTGATGCTCACTCCTGGGCAGTCGACAGCAAAACAGCCTATGCGATTGGTGAGAGCGGCGCGGTCTATGGCTGGGGCAATAATGAGTTTGGCCAGCTCGCTCAGGGCGATATTAATGAGCGGCAAGCACCCGTCCGCTTGGGTGACTTTGGCAAGCCTGGCAAGACCAAAGCGGTGCAGCTCGCCTTCGACGGTGATACGGTCTATATTCGCGATAGTGCAGGGGCAGTCTACTCGGCGGGCAAGACAAACTATGGCCAAGCAGGGGTGCCAACCTTCCGGCTGCGTGCGGGGGTGTCAGACCGTTGCTTGGCGGCGGTGGGGGCAAACCTCAGGACAGAAAAGTGCTCGGGTGCTGCTGCAAACCAAAAGTGGCACTTCGACCGGACGAACAACGCCCTGCAAGTCGAGTCAAACCCAGGTGGAGGCCAAAACCGCTGCGTCGAAGCAACTGGCCATAATAATGAAGAGACGCGTATGCGGTGGTGTGCTTGGTGGTCTAATGGCAAGCGCTTCGACTTCCGCTACCCAGCAGGTGCATGGAGCCATGTCTACCTTAGCAATAGCACCGACATTGGCGGCCGAGGCTTGTGTGTTGCTGAAGTCAATATCGCGACTGGTGGCGAGACGAGGATGAATTCGTGTGAGTACTATGCAGATAGAACATTCTTGCCATATAATCCAACACTCGAGCGCGTTGCGCCGTCTGGAGTAATAGACATCACGACCGACCAGTACTTTACAACTATGGTCTATGCTAACGGCGAGGCTAAGACCTTTGGCCTCAATAACGGTGCACTGGGCAATGGTGTCTATGTCGACACATCCAATCTAGATGCTTACAAACGCCACGTGTATAACCCAACCCCAGTTAAATTCATTCTCCCTCCTGGCGTCAAGGCGGTCTCGTCCTGGACAACATCTAATGGTCTCGATCCCAAGAATGCCAATACCTTCGTTGTTACCAGTGATGGCCGCGTCTTCGGGGCGGGCAGCAATGTGACAGGCCAGCTGGGTATTGGGCATATTGGTGGTGGCACCAACGGCATCTACCCCACGCCGCAGCAAATGCTCGTGCTTGGCACGCAAGGCAACTTAGCATCGTATGTGCGCTCGGGCTATGGCACAACGGTGGTTTATACCAACAATCGCAAAGTCTTCACCGTGGGCAATAACTCTAACGGCCAGCTAGGTGATGATACCACCACCACCAATCCCACACCTCGCGCCAACAAGAATACAAATGCCCAGCGCCACGTAAAGTTCTACTAGCGGCAGCGCGAGACGCCTATATACAAAAAATAATCTGCATGAGAGGCCTCGCACTTAGTCAATATATAGTGGAGATTAATGCTAGATGAGTATTATCTACAACTCATAATCAATACAGTACCTCTGTTATAAATAAAAAATTAGCAACTTGTGTGGTTACAATAGTGTACCTTTTTGAGTCAAATAAAAAAGCATGAATAATATATGTGTACTATCATGCCGCTCCATTCCCCTTGCATGTAAGCAGCTAATAACAAAACTCACTGCCCTTCCCGAGCAGTGAGTTGAAATGTGATACATAGCCAAGCTATGCTTCTGGCAGCAATCCCTTTGCTGTAAGGAGCTCATCAATCCGAGCTCGGTCAAAGCCATAGACGATCTCGCCAGCAATGTCTGTGACTGGAATACCCTGGGCTTTGCCGCCAGTTTTGGCAGCGAGCTCATCCTGAGCACCAGGCGTTTTCTCGATGTCTTTGACGGTGTAGTGTACGCCCAGCTTATCGAGATATTGCTTCTCTGTTTTGCAATAGGCGCACCACTCTGCGCTATACACTATAACCGATGGTGTTGTATTCATATGTAATTCCCCTTTCGCTCTTGCTAGTATAGCATGGGTGGAGGTGGGGTTGGCAAGTGTACTGGGTGTACGGCGCACGGCTTATTCCTCGGTGTTAGTTCCCTTTCTCTGTTTCATCAGGGTGGAATATAAAAGCGTGTTGTTATAATGATGTTTGTGATTTTTTGGTACGGGGTGGATCTTCTCCATAGAAGTATCGACTTCCTATGAGGGCTTCTTGCGAAAAAGTATGAGAATAGAGAGGTGTGGGAATTACCGGGATGTTAATCTCCTGCACTCCGCTGACTCGTCAAGTACCAGCCACCATCGTGTGGCGATTGATACGCGCGTAACTGCACATCCAGCTGGTATTTGCGTAGCTCGGCGATGGCGCGCAGGGCAGCGGCTCGGCTCGGGTAGCGCTTTTTGGCCGCTTCGCTGCGCGGTGGGCGGTAGGGCTGATGCTTGGGTGTTTTGTTGCGGCGTGGCATAGCTCTAGTATACGCGGCTTTGCGATGCGACGCCAGTTATCTCGCATGGATTCTCTCAAGGAATGGTTATAAATTCAATGGAATATAGAGAAGAGTAGCAACTCCACGCTCAATCATCACAAGCTATGTGCGCGCGCTTTATCCTCTCAAGGAGCAAAAGCACGGTGCTAGTGTGCCGCGAGATGGCGGTAATTTAAGATTCATACCCAACTGCCGCTTTCCTCTTTACGTCTGTGGGGTCTCCTGGTACAATAGGGCCATATGAGTATGGAGTCTCGTGAGAATGCCCGCTCGCACGGTAGCCAAGTGGTTAGTGTGCTGTGGTGTACCCTACTTGGGACAACCTGGCGAATGGCGGTGCCAACTGTTGGGTTGTTTTTGCTCGGAGTCTGGGCAGACCGGCAGTTTGCAACCAAGCCGTGGCTGATGTTTGCTGGCCTCGTGGTCGGTATTGTCCTTGCAGCTGGGCTCATTACGCACCAAATTAAGGGAGGTCATCGCACATGATGTTTTTTGCGGCAGTGCCACACATCTCAGTCAAGGCAGACGAGGTGTTTTCGATCGCTGGCTGGCCAATTACTAATGCCAATCTCGTTGGTCTATTGGGCCTCATCGTCTTGGCTTGGCTGATGTTTCGCACGCGGGCAGCGGTGCTGGGTAAGAAGAAGGCGAACTTTGCGACTCGCTTGACTGTCTGGTGCTTTGAGGGGCTGTACAATACCGTTGGGCAGGTCATCCCCAGCAAGAAATGGACGCGGCGCGTTGCCCCCCTTGTTATTACAATGTTTTTCTTTATCGCCGCGCAATATTGGCTGGGGCTGTTGCCGGTTGTTGGGCCAGTGATGGTTGGCCATACACCACTGTTCCGTGGCCAAAATGCCGATCTCAACATGACCTTCGCCCTCGCGGCCGTTACGATCGTTATGGCGCAGGTATATGCAGCACGCGAGCTTGGCTTTGTGGGCAATCTCAAGCGGTATTTTGTCAACCCCTTGCGCGATCCAATCATGTCCTTTGTCGGGATTCTTGAGATTGTGGCAGAGTTCTCGCGCTTACTGAGCCTGTCCTTCCGTCTGTTTGGTAATGTGCTGGCGGGTGAGATCTTGATCGCGATGATCGCTTACCTCACTCAGGTGGCGATGCCAGCGGTGCTCCAGCCGTTCTATCTCTTTGAGCTATTCATTGGTGGCATTCAGGCCTATATCTTCTTTATGCTTTCAACCGTGTTTATTTCACTTGGGCTCACGCATCACGGCGGTGATGAGGAAAAAGATACGCACTCAAATACCTCGACTTCTTCAGACGCGAACCTCGTGACCGAAGGAGTAAAATAACATTGGTAATAACTAAATAAGGAGAAATAATTATGAAAGACATCGCATTTACCCTGGCGTATGCTATTCCAGCAGCGTTTGCTGCGATCGGGTGTGGTTGGATTGGTGCCAACGCCATGAAGGCGGCTGGCCGCAACCCAGAGAAGATTAACGACCTACGCACCATGATGATCCTTGGTATCTCGTTTATCGATGCTTTGGCTATCATTGGTTTTGTGGCCGCGATCGTCGGCAAGGTGATGTAAGGAGTTCGCACTCGTGAATACCCTGCACTATTTTGCATCGACAGAGGCGGGTGGTGGCGATTTGTTCTCGTCGCTTGGTCTTGATTGGCAGCTGTTTGTCCTGCAAATGGTGGCATTTGTGGTGCTGCTCTTGGTCTTGAAGAAGTGGGTCTATCCACCGCTGCTCGACATGCTCGATCAGCGCGATGCGAAGATTCGCGATGGTCTCAAAGCAGCTGAGAAAGCGCAAAAGGCAGCTGACGAGACCGAGGAGCGCACTGCTGCAATGCTCAAGAAAGCCCGCCACGAGTCGCAAGAAATTGTGACCGCTGCCAAAACTGAGGCAGCGAGCATGGTAAGCGATGCCAAGGACGACGCCCACACGCAGGCCGAGCGCATCTTAGAATCGGCTCGCACCCAGACACAGACGGAGCTAGCCGAGGCTAAGCGGGCGCTGCGCCGGGAGATGGTCGACATGGTCGTCGAGGCAACGCGTGCAGTGACCGCTGAGACTGTCGACGCGTCGAAAGACCGCCAGCTGATCGAGAAGCATCTGACCAAGCTTGATAAGGAGCAGCGCTGATGGCGGCCGGTTTTTCGCGCCGCCGCCTCGCTGCGTATGTCGCTGAGCAGATTGCTGCTGGTGCTGAGGTGTCTGCCTTACTGCAGCAAGTTGCCGCCTGTCTTATTGACACCCGTGCAACGCGTGATGTCGATGTGGTGGCAGCAACGATTGAGGAAGCGCTAGCTGAGCGCGGTATCGTTGTCGCTGAGGTCACGACGGCACATGCACTGTCGACTGCCTTGCAAAAGCAGCTCAAGACAGAGGTCACGGCACTTGCTGAGCAGAGTGGCACTGCGCCAGTTACGTCAGTACAGCTCCGCCAAGTTGTCGACCCGTCGGTGATCGGTGGCGTGAAGATCGCTCTGCCAGGCCAGCGCTACGATGGCACTATCCAACACAAACTAACCGCCCTTGCGGGCACGAAATAAGAGGAATTATACATGGCTGAAACAACAGTTACAGAGTTGTCCGAGAGCTTGCGGCAAGCGATCGCAGGCCTGGAAGCCTCTGAAGGACTAGAGCAGGTCGGTATCGTGACCCGAGTGGGTGATGGTGTGGCCTGGGTACATGGCTTGCGCCACGCTGGCTATAGCGAGGTGCTCGAGATCGAGACCAAAACAGGTGTCGTTGAGGCATTTGCCCTCAACCTGATGGAAGATGAGATTGGTGCTGTGCTGCTTGGCAGCGACCAAGGTGTGGCTGCTGGCGACCGCGTTAAGCTCAAGGGCGAAGTGCTGAGTGTGCCAGTTGGTAAGGAGCTGCTTGGCCGCGTGGTGAACCCGCTCGGTGAGCCGCTTGATGGTGGCCCAGCTATTACTACTGCGCAGCGTGGCTTGGTAGAGCGCGAGGCGATCGGTGTGATGGGTCGCAAGAGTGTGCACGAGCCACTGATGACTGGTATTATGAGCATCGATGCGATGTTCCCGATTGGCCGGGGCCAGCGTGAGCTCATCATTGGCGATCGCCAGACCGGTAAGACGGCAATCGCACTCGACACGATGATCAACCAAGCCCGTCAAAAGACTGGCGTGGTGAATGTCTACGTTGCGGTTGGGCAGAAGCTGAGCAAGATTGCTCGCTTGGTTGAGCGCCTCAAAGAAGAAGGTGTGATGGACCAGACTATCGTGGTAGCAACCAGCCCAAGCGACCCAGCTTCCTTGCTCTATCTCGCGCCATACGCTGGTACTGCCATGGGTGAGTACTTCCGCGACAACGGTGGCCATGCGTTGATGATCTACGACGACCTCACCAAGCACGCCGTCGCTTACCGCCAGATGAGTCTGCTGCTCCGCCGCCCACCAGGGCGCGAGGCCTTCCCAGGTGATGTGTTCTATTTGCACAGCCGCCTACTTGAGCGCAGCGCCAAGCTAAGTGATGAGCTTGGGGCAGGTTCGCTCACTGCCCTGCCGATCATCGAGACCCAGGCGGGCGATATCTCCGCTTACATCCCCACCAACGTAATTTCCATCACCGACGGGCAGATCTTTATGGAGACAGATCTCTTCTACCAAGGTATTCGCCCGGCCATTAGTGCTGGTCTCTCGGTGTCGCGTGTTGGTGGTGCAGCCCAGACTAAGGCGCTCAAGAGTGTTAGCGGCAACCTCAAGCTCGGGTTAAGTCAGTTCCGCGAGTTGGCAAGCTTTGCTCAGTTTGGAAGTGACCTTGATGCCGAGACTAAGGCACAGATTGGCCGTGGTCAGCGCCTGACAGAGCTTCTCAAACAGCCACAGTACCAGCCAATGAGTGTTTGGGAGCAGGTGGTGAGCATTGTGGCGGTGAGCCAGGGTTACTTTGATGCTGTGCCAGCTACGAAGATCAAAGCTGCGCAAGATGCTCTGCTGAGCCGTCTCTGGGCTGAAGCTAAGGAGCAAATGCGCGCCCTCAACAAGGGCGACCAGAAGTTTGGCGCTGACGAAAAGCTCAGCCACTTGATAGAATCAACCGCGGGCGAAATTGCCAAGGAATTTGCGGAGTAAGCAACGGAGGTCGCTATGCCCAATACGCAACAGCTCAAAGCACGGATTCGCTCGGTTAAGAGCACCAAGCAGATCACCAAGGCAATGCAGATGGTGGCAGCGAGCAAGATGCGCCGTGCCCAAGATGCAAGTCGCACCACTGCGCCGTATACCACGGCAGCACGTGGCCTTTTGCGCTACCTCTCGCGCCAGGGTGCGACCGACGATCATCCACTGTTTGCCCAGCGCGCCGTTAAGCGCCGCTTGATCATCGTCATTGCCGCTGATAAAGGATTGGCTGGTGCCTACAACAGCAATGTTCTGAAGCGCTATGTCCAGCTCCTGCGCGATGACGATGCAGCCGGGATCGAAAATACTACCATTGCGGTGGGGCGCAAGGCAGCGCAGTTTGTTGCGCGCCTTAAGGATACGCAGGTGGTTGGGGTGTATGAGGATGTGCCAGATCGCCCAACAGGCCCAGCCTTCCGGGCAATTCTCGACACCGCGCACGATATGTTTGTGAGCAAGCAGGTCGATGCGGTCGACGTCGTATTTACCCGCTTTTATAGCAGTATGACGCAGTACCCTGATACGATCCACCTCTTGCCCGCTGGCCTTGATGCCGAGCAGCTCGATGCGGTGGATGACGATGAGGCAATCCCAGATGATGAAGCACTCTTCGAGCCAAGCCCGCAAGCAGTACTCGACACCATCGCTGCGCGCATGGTGAGTGCCCGGCTCTACCAAGCCTTGCTTGATGCCAGGGCGAGTGAACACAGCCAGCGCATGCTTGCCATGAAGAATGCTACCGATAACGCTACTAGCCTTGTCGATGACCTAACACTCGAGATGAACAAACAGCGCCAAGGTGCCATCACGCAAGAGCTGACCGAGATCAGCGCTGGTGTGGAGGCAATGGGATGAAACACTACGGGCGTATTGTGATGGCTGCACTTGCCATGTATGCGCTCGTGTGTGCGGTGTTGCTTCTTGTGGGTGGTGCTCAGATGCTGTCTGCTAGCCATGGCGAGGGGCTGCTTCTTGGCCTTGCGCTTATGTTGCCGTTTGCTCTCGGTGGGCTGTGGTACTGGCGGTATGGCCGGCGGCACGGCACAAGCTTTGTGGGTGTTACGACTGGCCTGCTGGTTATCATTTGTGCGGGGCTTGGCTCGTATGTTGCAGGCTTTCTTGCCTCCTTTGCTGTGCATGGTGTGGAGGCCCAGGCCAATGATGTGGCCCGCCTTGCCTGGCCGGCTCAGCCTATTATGGCGTTTGCCGAGCTGCCAGTTGTCAGTAGTCTCTTGCCATATGTGCCAATTGTGGTGTTGCTAGCTTACTGTGGCGTTGCAGCTCGTGATGGTATGCGCTATAGACAGAGGTATCATACCAAAAAGCCAGGCAGCCAGAACAATCTGCAAGCAAAGAAAGTATAATGAAGAAATGATCGAGAGGAGAAATGAATGAGTAAAAACCAAGGAAAAATCATCCAGATCATGGGTGTGGTGGTGGATGTGGAGTTCGACCGCGAGGTGGAGCTGCCAGCTATCTACGACGCCCTGCATGTCGAGCGCGATGGCCAGACGCTGACACTTGAAGTGGCGCAGCACCTTGACGAGCAAACGGTGCGGACCATCAGCCTGCAATCGACCGACGGCCTGAAGCGTGGCCAGTCAGTGATTGCAACTGGTGCGCCAATTCGTGTGCCTGTAGGCGAAGCGACGCAGGGGCGGATGTTTAATGTGGTGGGCGAACCGATTGACGGCGAGCCAGTAGCCGATGATGCACAGCGTGCGCCCATCCATGCCGAGCCCCCTGCCCTCACCGAGCAATCTAACAAAACCGAGATCCTCGAGACCGGTATCAAGGTGATCGACCTCATCGCGCCACTCACCAAGGGTGGTAAGGCTGGGCTCTTCGCTGGTGCTGGTGTGGGTAAGACCGTGCTCATTCAGGAGCTGATCAACAACATCGCGAAGTTCCACAGTGGTAACTCTGTCTTTGCTGGTGTGGGTGAGCGTACCCGTGAGGGTAACGATCTTTACCACGAGATGAAGGATGCTGGCGTGCTAGACAAGACATCACTTGTCTTTGGCCAGATGAACGAACCACCGGGGGCACGTTTGCGGGTGGCACTCGCTGGCCTAGCAATGGCTGAAGCCTTCCGTGATGAAGGTAAGGATGTGCTGCTCTTCGTCGACAATATCTTCCGCTTTACGCAGGCTGGTGCTGAGGTGTCTGCCCTGCTGGGTCGTTTGCCAAGTGCGGTGGGTTACCAGCCAAACCTGCAGCAGGAGATGGGTGCATTGCAAGAGCGTATTACCAGTACCAAGAAGGGCTCGATTACCTCTGTTCAGGCGGTGTATGTGCCAGCCGATGACCTGACCGACCCAGCGCCGGCTACAACCTTTGCTCACCTTGATGCTACTATCGTGATGAACCGTGCCCTGACAGAGATCGGTATTTATCCAGCGGTGGACGTGCTCGACTCCAGCTCTAACTCACTCGACCCAGAGGTGGTTGGCGAGGAGCACTATCAGGTGGCTCGCGAAGTGCAGCGCGTCTTGCAGCAGTACAAGGAGCTGCAGGACATCATTGCTATCCTGGGTATGGAAGAGCTGAGCGACGATCAGAAGCAGATCGTTGCCCGAGCCCGCCGCCTGCAGCGCTTCTTGGCGCAGCCATTCCACGTTGCCGAGCAATTTACCGGCAACCCTGGCAGCTACTTCAAGCTCGCTGACACCATCCGCGATGCCAAGGATATCCTGAGTGGCAAGTATGACGACAAGCCAGAGAACTGGTTCTACATGTCGCCAGTGCCACTGAGTGAGAAGCAAGACTAGCGCTCCCTGCACATTCTTACACAGCAGTCAACCGAGATATTCTCTCCGTGTTGGCTGCTGTTTTCTTTGCCTATCCTCCTCGCTATTTCCCTCATTTTCTCCCTTCAAACCAGGCGAATTTCGAAATTCGCCTTTTTTACCCTGTTTTTTCCCTGTTAGCGTCGATTCTTTTTTCTCTTCTTTTATATATTTATATATAATAGGAGAGAAATCGATATGGATGGATATGGATATATAAAGATAGAAAGATAAGTAAATAGAGATAAAGAGAATAAACAAAGATAGATAAATAGAAATAGAGATAGGTAGAGAAATAGATAAAAATATAGATAAGGATATAGATAGAGAAATATAGAGAAAGGGATAGATAAATAGTAGAGAAAGAGAGTTATAGAGATAAAGACATGGGTATAAAGATATCGATACATAGAGAATAGATATAGTATCGAGATATATTGGTATGTATAGAAATATGCTTATTGCAGTATATCTACGGTGAGCAGTATGAGAAAGGAGTAAAGCGCTCAGCTTCTTCAGACAGACACGCTTTGACTTACCCGATCAAATATGGCACACTTGAGGGTGGTGGGGCGACCAGCGCTCCCAGACTGCATGGAAAGGAGATGACCATGCAAAGAAGGAAAAGCGCATGGGACAGCCGTTCCATGCGTCACGAAGCCAGAAAGGCGCGCAAGGTTGCGCCGTTCTGGCTGGTTGGTGTATTCTCCTGGGCGGGTGTACCGCTCGGGAGTTACCTCCTGCTGTTCCACTTCGGTGGAACAGCATTTGAACGTCACGAGCTACCCTGGCTCGTGATGTATATCACGTGGCTTCTCTTCGGAGGGGCTATCGTGGCAGGCCAACGCCTGCCAAAGGTGTCAGGGCTACTGCTCATTGCCGTAGCCGCTATTGGAGGGATTTTTATCTCCCTCCTCACCTGGGGGTTAGCGCTGTAGCACCTTAGGTCGTCGTCCCTTACCCACCAAAGGGCGGGTTGAGCAGCGCCATGTGGCTTGCTGCTCCCCGCCCTTTTCTCTTGCTTGAAGTAAAAATCACCCTGCCTTCTACCTCGCTTTTTCTCTGCTACTCTGCTATAGTAAGGCTATGGATTTAGAACTTGTGACACTGACTGGTAGCAAGCTACACGAGACTGTGTATGAGGTGATGCTGCCGACGCCGGATGGGCAGATTGCGGTCTTCCCGGGGCACGAACCACTGGTAACCCTGGCAGTGCCAGGCGTTGTGGCGGTGCGTCGCGCCAAGGACGACAGTGACGACCATCTGGAGTACTTTGCCATCTCTGGTGGGGTGGTCGAGATTAGCCAAACAAAGGTACGTATCTTGGTGGACGAAGCCGAGCATGGCGACGACATCATCGAGGCTGAGAGTAAAGCCGCCCTTGAGCGCGCCCTCAAGCAGCGCGACAATGCTAGTACTCAGGTAGAGCTCGAAAAAGCGCACCAGCTGGTCGACCGCCATGCCGTGCGCCTCAAGGTAGCTGGCCTGCGCCGACGCCACAACAAGCACCGCGTATAAAATACATTGATGACGGAGACAAGCGCAGAGAGGCAGATTATATAATGACGGAATTTTATACCCATCCATCATCAGGTGGGACGTATGATTATCGGCGTGATGGCAAAGCTATGGGTGATTGCTATGAGCAGCCTGTTGTATCCTATCAGCTAGGCAACGAATATGGCCTTGGTAAGCTTGATACACCAGAGTGGCCCCGCAGAGCAGAGTTTATTCAGGAGATTGGTGAATACTATGTGCCAGCAGTGCAGGACATCATTGGCGCGTGCATGGATGGCCGACCCGGCAGCACAGCGGAAGCAGTGCCAAATGGTGCAGGCGGTGGCTTGCTCTACTTGGTGACGGATCGACTGGTGCGTGGTAATAGCGATGCTATTAATGAAGCGAATGCGCGCGTCCTGGGGCGAATTAGCCGGATACCCGCGACGGTACACGTCCACCGGGATGACCATGCTCATGGCGAACAAGCTGGCTGCGCAGCGGCCGACAAAGTGGGCGCCATATTCACCATCATTGCTCAGCATGGTGAGCAGTTGCGTGTCCTAGCCACCGAGCTTGGTCTTGGTAGCGATATTAGTGACGAAACGCACCAGCAGATTATTCGCCATGCAGCAGATGAGTCCAAGCTTGTTATGGCTAGTGGCAACGATCTTGTGGCAATGGTCGACGCGCAGCTAGCAAAGAGTGCTGAGCCCACTGGTGCCCATACCGATATATTGCGCGGCAACCACCATGAGGCAGCAGTGGTGATGAATCAACGCACTAAGACAACGCTCGACCGCCAGGCCTTAGCGCAGGAGTTCGATCAGCGGTACCAAGCCTTCAATATCGACACATGGGCCTTTGCGCCCTCAGCCGAGGCGCTCTACCCGGGCGATCTAACTGCCCAGCAGTATGCTACCACTGCTATGCTCTATTACAACCTCGCTGCTATCATGGCGCTGTGCGGCCCACGCATGACGGTGACGGTGCTTACATTACATAGCTTCTAAAGGATAGCAAAATCAAATAATAAGTAAATTAAACCACCCCTTGGGTTAAGAGGTCTATTGTTAGTACCTCTTCTACTTTTCGTGGCAATAGTTATCACAAGTAGGTGTTTCTTGTTTCATAGATAAAAGGACATCTCAAGCATCACTACCCTGCCCATGTCATTAGAAAACCATCGCTCTAGGTGGCTCTCACGACAATACGAGGATCAAGCATAGCAAGAACGAGCTACTCAGACACAGACATCGCTTCGTGCCACTGGTAGATAACGTGCCGCGCTTCATCCGTGCTGGTGGTGTGCATCAGCTGGTCGCGCAGCTCTTTAGCACCGTCGAAATCGCGGATGTAGATCTTGTAGAAGCGTTTGAGTGTCTCGTATGGCCGGCCGAGCTGTGGCTGCCAGTGATCGAAGAGGTCGAGGTGGTAGCGAAGGAGGGCGAAGTTGCGCTGCGCCAGAGAGCCAGCACCCTGCACTGTATCGTCGGCACGCGGTGCAAAGCAAAATGGATCGGCAAACACCCCGCGGCCAATCATCACCCCATTGACGCCCGGGTGAGCCGCTACCAGCGCCATGCCATGCGCCCGATCGCGAATATCGCCATTGATGGTGAGCAGCGTCTGTGGTGCAATCGCATCGCGCAGTGCCACGATGTCATCGATCAGCTCATAGTGCGCCGCCACCTTACTCATCTCCTTCTTGGTGCGCAAGTGGATAGTCAGATTGACGATATCTTGCTGGAGCAGCGTCGTGAGCCACGCTCGCCACTCATCCACAGTGCTGTAGCCAAGGCGAGTCTTGACGCTGACTGGCAGGCCAGCTGTCTTGGCCGCGGCAATAGCAGCTACGGCAACGTCTGGATTGCGAATCAGCGCCGCTCCCCCACTCTTGATGGCACTCTTGGCGGGGCAGCCCATGTTGATGTCAATCCCTGCAAAGCCCAGGCGTGCGCAGTGCTGGGCAAATTGCTCCATATCACCTGGCTCGCCACCCCAGATCTGCGCCACTAGGGGGTATTCGTCGTCCGTCTTGACGAGCCGGCCAGCAATTGCCCTGTCGCCAGCGTGTACCCAGCCCGTCGCATTGGCAAACTCAGTAAAGAACACATCGGGCGCACCAGCCCGCCGCACCACGTGGCGAAACACCACATCCGTCACCGCCTCCATCGGCGCCAAAACAAAAAACGGCTGCGGCAAATCATTCCAAAACGACGTCATATCAAGCTATTATAACACAATATATCAGGGGAAAGCCCCGCACCCACGCTTTATTTTATGCGTAGATGGGTGTCGCAGTGGATGCGGGGCGATGTGAGCAAAATATAGTCTTATAGACCACCCCCTTTCTGAGGTTGGCTCCTCCAAGGTATTTCCTTGGAGGAGGCTCACGTAGCTGGGATGGCAGGAGTCGAACCTGCTACGAGAGTTCCCACGAATGCTTGTCTCCATTGACAAGCAAGCCTCTCGTACCCCGCAACCACGCGGGCCATCCCAGGTCGGTCACCATCGACCGACTACTCCTTACAAAAACTCAAGCCGGAGCAGATCCGGCGAATTATTTGCAAGGGTAGAAATAATTGTAATCTACCTAGCGAGAGTTGTCAAGTAGTGGGCGCCTGAATTTTGCAGCCATACCACGGTTATGTACTAGCCCTTGGATGTACATATGTTCAATATATCTCTAAAAAAGGAAGAAGCTCCTGCCTCAACGCATGATGCGGATGCAGGAGCCAGGGAGAGACTACAAGCGGTTCTGCTCGTCCTGGCGGGTGGCCAGGACGCGAGTGAATCTCGCGAGTCTCACGTGTTTTAAAGAAGTCTCCGTGGCAAGCGCACGGTGCGCGGCAATGAGACGCACCGCATGAGACTTCTCGATCGTTGCCTCCCAAGTGGCAACGATACCGCCTTGCCCCTCTTTGTTGTCCGACAAAGGCAAACCTGTGGCGGTTGCTATGGCAGTGCTCTACGCGAAAAAAGCGGAGCACTGCTATATAGCGGAGATAGCAGGAATCGAACCTGCAACACCATTGTTAGGAGCCTGGCTACTCCTTATCTCCAGTGACGGATAGGTGCACGACCTTGTTCTGTCGTGGCTTATACCTACTTTCTCAGCCTCGCACGTGAGGCTGACCATCAAACACACGGCAAAAAGAAATCAAGACTATTTCTTTTTCCCGTGTATCTTTTCAGTCCGACGCGCTTCCGCGTCGGCATTCCTCGTAGCCTGGTCGTCCATGTTAATGGCCGACCAGTCTTTCGATGTTCGCTGCGACGGCGGAATAGCCGCTGCAGCCCTTGAAGCATCGTGGATGCCCATGAGGTATTCACCTCCTCTCCGCCGAAGTTTCGGCAGAAATTGTCGGTGAACCCTTTTTCAAGGACGCTCTCGTGCTGAGCGTCTCGAGTTTTTCTGCATCGGGCAGAAAAACAGGGTCCACTCAGTTGAGCTGTTACTATATATACCAATATACGGCGAGTCTGTCAATCGATATATGCATATCTTGCAGAGATTCTTGTTTTGTTCTTATGTTCTGTTTCATTCTATGCACTATTCGCAGCAAATGACAGACGACGTAGATTTATTGCACTCAGACAGTCTTACACTCCCGCTGCAGGAATCAGGTAAAAATAAGAAGAGTAATTTCTCTAGGAAAACCCACTCACCAGCGCGAGAGCTAAGGATGTCTCGTATACTGCACTGAAGATGTCTCGGCCAAAGTAGCAGAAAAATCTGCCCGCATATTTCACTCCATTCTCTCCTGCAGCGCGTTGCAGCAAGGGTGTATAGCGAATACATTGCCTATTGCGTCACAAGTGCTCGCGCTTAGCGGCTATTCTCGCTCTTCTATATGCCGCAGCAGATCCTCCTCAAAGGCGAGAATGCCTTTGTAGGTGGCTGGGTAGTGGCTGGTGTCGGGCAGCTGGAGCTGGGTAATGCAGTGCCACACGGCGGCGATGAGCTGAGCAAATTCATCCAGCTCGGCCTGAGAAAAGCTGGTGCTGAGCTGGTGGATATCGCCCGTATCCTTATCTGGCTCGACGAACTGCAGCGTAGCCCCGGCAAAGTTGTAGCGCGCATAGTCGCGCGAGTAGCGCACGAGGAGCTCGTAGAACATCAGCTGCTGGCGGTATTTGTGCAGCTTAATCTTCTCGGCATCGGTGCGACCCCGCCAGCTGCGGGCGGGCTTGCCCGTCTTGTAGTCTGTAACGGCGATGGTATTGGCAGTGTGGTTGATATCAACAAGGTCGAGCGTGCCAGTAAGGCGAGCATCACCGAGCACAACTCCTTGGCCGGCAAAGCTCAGCTCGGTCTTTTGCTCGGGGCGGAAGGTGTGCACCTCGGCCTGCAAGAAGGCACTCAGTGAATCAAGCCCCTTGCGGCTAAAGTACGCGAAGTCCTCTGGCCTTAGCGGCTGGCGATTAAGCTCTTGCTCGAAGTCGCCCAAGATATCCTCAGCCGGTCGCACTTTGCCCGTGGCAGTAAGATGGGTGTGTGCACGCTGCAGTACGTGGTGGATGGCATTGCCGTAGATGGCATGTGGGCTGGGTGCTTGCGGGAAGCGCAGCAGGTAGTTGGTCAAGAAGGCCGCGGGCCCACCGCGCGAGACGTCTAAGAAGGCGGTAAGATGGGTGCTAGAGAGCTTATACTGCTCCAGCATGGGCTGGAGGAGCTGCTGCAAATCGGGCTCGGGCGTGCCAACTGGCGCAAGGCGGCGCTGCCAATCGGTGGTGAGCTGGGTGGTGAGGCTTGGCACGTCGTTGGGCATATCGACAGTAGTTGCAGTGAGGTCGACGCCGTCGAGGAAGCTGGCCGGTAGCGTTGCTTTGCCGGCATCATCCTGGGTGCTGTAGCTGATAGTCAGGTGATTGCGCGCCCGCGTCATGGCGACAAAAAAGAGGCGGAGGCGCTCGTCGTACGTATTGCCGGCGGGGGCAATAGCGAGGTTATCTGGATACGTGATGAGCGACACGGGTGAGCGCACGCGCCGCCCCCAGGTGCTATCAATAGCGCCTATGATATAGACATGGCCAAACTCTAACCCCTTGGCTTTGTGCGCCGTCATGAGGTTAATGCGGCCGGTGTGTGCCTCGGTACGCTGGCGGATGGTGGTGATGGGCGTCTTGAACTGCCGGTGCAGGCTGAGGAGGTCGAGCATATCAGTAAGCCGGAGTGTCTCGTCATCACCACGATGCTCCTGGGTGCGGCTGCGCAGCGTGCGCAAGGCCTCGAGGCAGGCGAGGTATGCGTCGGGCTGCTCGGCAAGCTTCTCACGCGAGAAGTAATAGTCGTACAGTGGTGAGCGGTAGCTTATGGTGGGCACTGCAGGGGTCGCTTCGGTAGAGAGGCTGATGGGTTGGTCGAATTGGGCCATCTGCTGCGCCATATATTCGGTGATGACACTGGTGACGACAGCCTGAGTCTTTTGGCTATCGGCTGACTGTGGGATGCCAAGCAGATCATCCAGCACCAGCTCGAGTGGCTGATGCTGCGCATGCCACGCCATATGGATGAGCCACACCATCAGGGGCTGGAAGGTTGGGCTGGCCATCATCGTCTCGCCCCACGTTTGGTGGTTGCGCCACGCCTGGAGGCTGAGCTGCCAAATATCCTGGCTGGCAAAGCCAAAGGCTGGGTGTGCCATCAGCTCTGGCAGCAGGCTATCGGCGGTGGAAAACTCCCCTGCTGCTATGGCATCGATTACCCGCGCGAGCAGCTCGAGCACCTGAATGACAGGATTATCAAGAATATTATCGCGCCGCTCGTAGTTGATGGCAATCCCTGCGGCCTGGAGGTGCGGCACCAGTGCTACTAGCTCGCGGTGGCGCCGAGCCAAGACGGCAATCTCCTCGGGCGGTGTGCCGCTGTCGATCTGCTGGCGGATCTGCTGCGCCAGCCATTGGCGCTCGGCCAGGCTAGTGGGCAGCTCGGCCAGACTGACGGCAGTCTGGGTTGGCTGGTGGTGGGCCGTGAGCGTCTTGTCGAGCTCAGGAAGCACCGCCTCTAACCGGTCGCCCCCCTGGGTAATGACGGCGCGGGCAGGTGCGAGGATGGCCTTGCTAGAGCGGTAGTTATCCGTCAAGACGATCAGCTGCACATCGCGGTAATGGCTCCGGAAGCGGTGAATGTTACTGACATCTGCTCCCTGGAAGCTGTAGATTGCTTGGTCATCATCCCCCACCGCCATAATGTTGGGGCGACCCTCGTGGACGGGGCTACTCGTTAGCGAAAAGAGGATGCGCAGCTGCGCGAGGTTGGTGTCTTGGAATTCATCTACCATGATGTATTGGTACTGCTCCTCTAGGTTGGCACGTAGCTCGGGCTGAGCATCGAGTGCCTGAGCGAGCTGGAGGATCATATCGTCGTAGTCGTAGAGGCCGGCCGCGCTGAGCTCAGTAAGATACGCGTCGTAGACTTCTGCCAGGGCGCGCAGCTTGCCGAGGCGCTTGCGGTCTTTTAAGACATAACTCCCAGTAGCGTCCTTCTCGCACCAGTGGTTGCGCCAGGCAGTCAGCGGTGTGGTCTTGCCGCTGTCAAGCGTCTCGTCAATCGCCCGAGCGAGGCTCAGCGAGAAGCTATCAGCCAGTGGTGGAATGGTGGGTGGTAACGGCGGCAGTGGCAGCTGAGCTGCTTCGCCCGCCAGCGGGGCAAGCTTGCCGGCCATTGGTTTGCTTATCCTCCCAGCAGAAAAGACCTCGCTGAGACGTGGCTCGACGGCTGCTATGAGCGCCTCATCCGCATCGATGACTTGCCGAAGCTCTCTACTGCTCAGGCCGGCCTGCTTAAGCTGGCTAATACTGCGGCTAATGTCCTGCAGATAGGTAAACTCACCATTTTGCTTACTACTCAAGGGGTTATGATGATCGAGCTGGCTCAGGATACCACGCAAAATCTCGTAGCTACCAAGCTCGTCGGTAGGTTTACGTGATGCACCATGGTAGAAATACTCCCGGTGGTGGTTTATCACCTCACTGCCAAAGCTATGGAACGTATGGATAGCGACGCGGTAGGCATCTGCCCCAATGATGCTGCGCAGGCGCTGGCGCATCGCCGCTGCTCCACTGTCGGTAAAGGTAAGACAGAGAATATTCTCAGGGAGTACATCTGTTTGGCGCAGGATATTGGCGGCGCGCATGCTGAGCAGCTCTGTCTTGCCGGTGCCGGGGCCAGCCACAACGAGCAGTGGCCCATCGATGGTATCGACGGCGGCGCGCTGCTGGTTATTGAGGTGTGTGTATCGAGTCGAAAATTCGTGTTGAGGCATGTCTCCATTATCGCACACTCACCGCCTCGACTCTAGCGGCCAGGCCGAGATTCCGGTATAATATCTATCATGGACTTTGGTAACCACATGGATGTTGCATATGTGCAAAAGGCGCTCGCCGCGCGCTTTGGGGTGCAGCTGGTGATCGACCGCGTGGTGGCGCGCAATATTGCCGCGGGGCTTGCCGCCAAGGCATCAGTGTTCTTTGCGACAGATGGGCAGCTCTATTGCTTGGTCTATGGGCCATCGCGCCTTCTGCTTGGCGATGTTAAGAAGATCGCCGTGCGAATTGGCCTGCGCGCTGAGACATTCTTCCCACCACGGGGCCAGCCAGAGTATTTTGACGAATTTGGTCGGCAGAAGTTTCGTGAGATCTTCCCCGGGTTTGGGCGCATCACCGATCGCGACATTATGTACTATCGTACGCTTGCGCCATACAACCCAGCCCTCATCCTGGTTGATGAGGTGAAGGACGGCCACATTTATCAAGCAGACAGTGACGCGCGCAGTGGTTGGCGGGTTGCCGCGAAGTGTCAATATCATCGAGGAGAGGTAAAATAACGATATGAAGGATTATCTAGCAATCATCCGGCGCAACTTTGTCTCGCCTATCGTGCTGGCGATTTTGCTTCTTGCTATGGCGCTAGTCTATGTGCAGGAGTATCGCGATGCGTGGTTTATATCATTTGTCATTATGGTCAATTCGCTGATTGGTGCCGTGCAAGAGATTCGGGCTAAGCGCGCCCTGCGCAAGCTTGAGCTAATGAGCGCGCCGCGTGCCCGCGTTGTCCAGGCCGATGGGACAATCACCGAGGTGCTCTACGATGCGTTGCAGGTTGGCGATACCCTTGCCCTGCACACTGGCGATGAGCTACCCGCCGATGGTGTCGTGCTCGACGCAAAAGGCCTGGAGGTAAACGAGAGCATGCTCACGGGCGAATCTGCCGCGGTAGACAAAGCACCCGGTGATACCATCTATGCCGCCACAACAGTGGTGGCAGGCACAGCACATGCGCGTGTGACGGCGGTTGGTAGTGCCACCAAAGCCGGTGCAATCAGCACCGTGCTCAAGCAGTATGCACCGCAGCCTACCCCACTCCAGCGGGCCATCCAGCGGGCCATTACCGTCCTCACTTATGGGGCGGTGGTGCTGGCACTGCTTATCTTTGCGCGCTACCATATTGCGGGGTTGCAGGCGGTCAGCATTCTCAAGACGATTATTACCGCAGCGATCACAGTCGTGCCAGAGGGGCTACTCCTGGCAAGCTCGCTCTTGCTTGCCTTTGGCTCGCTGCGCCTGGCTCAGGCCAAGGTCTTGCCGCAGAAGCTCTCAGCGATTGAAGCAATGGCACTGCTTGGCGTGCTCTGCGTGGACAAGACGGGCACCTTGACAAGTGATGACGTTATCTTCGAGCACGCTGCGTCGTTCGACGCATCGACCAGTGATGAACAACTCGCCCACTACGCTGCCCTCGTTGCGCACGAAACCAGTGGTGGCAATGCGACTGGCCAGGCAATTCTTGCTGCGCACCAGGCACCCGCCGCTCACGTCCAAGAGGTGATGGCGTTCTCATCAAGCCGGAAAATGGCGGGGGTGCGAGCCGAGATTGCTGGCTCAGTGCAGACGCTGATGCTAGGTGCACCAGAGTTTGTGGCGCGGCTTGCCCCGCTCTCACCAGCCCAGCAAGCCCAAATCGACGCCTGGGCAAATGACGGCCTGCGTGTCCTCCTGCTCGCCCGCTTTGCCGACAGCACTGTGCCACTCAAGCAGCTCGCCGCTGGCTCGGGTCAGCCGCTGGGGGCAATTGTCCTGCGCAACAGCCTGCGCCATGGCGTGGTCGATACCGTGCGGTTTTTGCAGGGCCAAGGAGTGACGATTCGCGTCATTAGCGGGGATAACCCACGGACGGTCAGCTACATTGCCAAGGCAGCGGGGATTCATCAGCCCGAGGCGGCCATCACTGGGGCAGAACTTGCCCAGCTCGATGATGCAGCATTTGCCCAGGCGGCCGATACCCACACAATCTTTGCTCGCGTCTTACCTGAGCAAAAGGAGCGGCTCATCGCTCACTTCTCAGAGCAAGGGCGGTTCACTGGCATGGTGGGCGATGGTGTCAATGATGCCTTAGCGCTCAAGCGAGCCGACCTTGGCGTCGCGATGTATGCTGGTGCACCAGCCAGCCGGCGTGTTGCTGATATCATCTTGCTCAACAATTCCTTCACGTCATTGCCACTGGGGATGCAGCTGGGCAATCGCATCATGCAGGCCATTGAGCTTATCGGCGTGCTCTTCTTCCATAAGATTATCTATGGTGTCGTGCTACTGGCCATTACCCTCACCCTCGGCATTATGTACCCATATGCGCCGCGCCACCTTACCTTTATGAATATCTTCCTCGTGACGATGCCGACCATTATGTGGACGCTCTTCCCGCCCTCACCGCGGCATCGGATTGACCCGCGGCGCTTTTGGCACGACACCCTGCTTGCCGTGGCACCAATCGCCGTCCTGACTGGACTCGCAGTGGCTAGTGTATATTGGCTTGGCCGCACACTCTACCCAGATCGCCTTGGCGAGGTAGCAACGATGACGGTGCTGGTGGCGACCTTCTATGGTGTGTATCTGGTATTTTTGGCTGGCCGCATGCTCGGCATCCAGCTGGATAAGCGGGCTCACCTTGCGCGCACGCTGTATATGCTTGCTGTATTGCTCGTGACAGTAGTGAGTTTTGGCGTCGGCCCGCTCCGTGAGTTTTTCGATTTCACCCCGCCAAACCTACTCCTCCTCTGGCCCAGCATTGCCATTATTATTCCAGTAACCATACTGCAATGGTGGTGGGCTCGGCGTGTGGGCCGGCGCTTTGTGGTGGCGTCTCGTGCTGAGTAGTGCAAAGCAATTAGTTTGACATACTTGCATTAACGGGGGTACTATAGTATTTTTAGAACTAACAGTTTGAACTAACCTTAGGAAGGAATTGTTATTATGTCGAGTAATACGGATAGATCAGCATACGATAAGATCATACGCGCTATGCTGGATGAACCTATGACGATTGTGTTAACGACCGAAGAAGTGAGCAAACTAATGGGACTTATTACAGAGCTGACACTTGGCCCCTACGCACCTTCTGAGGAAGAATGGAGACAGTTGGAAAATGTACACGGCCTTTCCTCTGCTGATTATTACTTAAACATTTCCAAGAAGTTGGGAAGGTTTCTGGACAATTCTACTTCGTCTAGCGACACAAATAAAGAACACCCTAAAGAATAGCATAGAAGTATCATCCCAGTCATAAGGGGTGTATAGATAGCATGCACCTGTATGGATGAGTGTATCTTTTTATATATCCTTGCTGGAGATACGGAATGGGTTGGAGTAAAACGACGTCTTAAATCAACCAGTTTCCAGCAAGGATACTTGATTAAAAAGGCGACTCGAGATATGTTTAGTATAGCACTAATACCATAAAGGAGTTTATATGTCATCTGCTGACCCAACGTCAAACCCAGTAAAAAATCACGATCTCGATAGGCTAGTTTCCGTCACTCTAACAGTAAAAGAATGGCACGAACTTACAAGCGCTATTGATGAGCTCACGATGGGTGACTACGCACCTAATAAGGATGGGTGGCGGTGGATGCAGGAAGTGATGGGTGTTGCAGATCGACAGACAATTATGGATTTGAGTGACAAGATTCTTCAAGCGTGCGATCAAGAACCAAATGAATAATTAGCGAGAACACGAACAACACAAAGGCGGCGACCACCTTTGAGCGATAATTCCTCCAATAACAAATCGACACCATCGCCAGACGACCTCTTCAACGACATGCCAGATCGCTACATTCCAGACAATCTCGATGAAATCATGCAGAGAGTCTACGAGCATGGCGTCATTCAGAAAAACACCAAATGCTCCTCACAGGGCGAACATGACAAGCAGAAAGGCGAGTCAGAGGTTCGCGCGAGTGCTAGCCCGCTGATTCCTCCTCTCTAGATTCGGGGTGCTCAAAGAAGACGAAGACGTTGAATATCCTCATATCTTCGTCATGCGGCGTACCGTATGCTCTGTGATCACCAATATATACATCGGTGACATGTCGATTGTGCTGTTGCAGCGCATGGCGCAATGCATACTCACAGACGATGTTGTCCTTGAAGACCGCAAGATCATCGAAGATGTAAAGGCAAAGGACATTGTCGTACAATCGAGTGTCGTCAACGTTCCTTGTCTTGTCTATGAACGCCTGCACGATGAGGGGCAGCTCTTGCTCCTCAAAGTGTGCAATTCGCTCAGCTTTGTACTCCTCCTGGTGCGCACGATAACCCTGTTCGGCGAGCTGGTGTTCGCGAACGGCTTCGACTGGAATGAGATGAGCCATTATAACCCTCCTGCTTGTCATGGAAGCTTCTGAGCAGGATAACTCAAAAGCTAATATATATATCAATATATGGCGAGCGTGTCAATAAGATAAACGTTCTCTCATTTCCTCGTGATCCTTGGCGATTGAGATCTATAGCAATGTAAGCAAAAGAGCGGACGATACAGCATAGAGGAGAGTGTATGTGATATGGAGTGGCATATTCCATGCAAGGTATGTTTTTACTGTCTTCTCATCATCCAATCGCTGCGCACCATTGACAAAAAATTCCGCCTTGGCAAAGCCAGTTACCATATGAGTGGTAAGCATGAGAAATGGAACAGCCGCTGCAACCACGAGTGGAGCCGGCCCTCTCGTATGGTTGGTAGCGAGAGAAATTATCGACACTATTGCGTGGCCAACCAATACAGCTGTGTGGTAGATCTGCACTCGAGTATTATTATGAAACAGTGCCCAATTTTGAGATGCGCCAGGTATCTTGTGTTTTAAAATATAATCAAAATAGCGTCCTAAAGTAATAGTATACATAAGCATCATCCCAGCCATAAGAGCTGTATAGATAACCTGCATTTGTATCATGAATGCGCTCATTTTTGTATTTCCTTTCTCAATGTCTGAATCGTGAAGAATCACTTTTTTATAAGAGCGATATAAAGCCACTACGTAAGCCGGTCAAGCACCACCAAATGCTCACTGTGCGGCGTGCGAGGGAAAAAGTTGTAGCCTCGGTGATAGGCAATGCCGTAGTGTGTGCCAAGAAGCGCTACGTCGCGCGCCTGAGTGACGGGGTTGCAACTGAGGTAGAGGATGCGCTGCGGCTGGGCGGCGAGGAGCTTGGCAGTGACATCGGCGTGGAGGCCGGCGCGTGGTGGGTCGAGGATGATGAGCGCATCGCCGGTAATGTGCTCCAGCGCTTGCTCGCTGGGCGCGAGAACAGCCTTGGTCTGGCTTGTGCGGCCTAGTTGGTGGATATTGCGCTGCATCTCGCGCACTGCATCGGCGTTGATCTCCACCAGTGTGACGTTATCACTGCCAATCGTCAGGCCAATCGTCCCCACCCCGGCATAGAGGTCGAGCGTGGGCTGGGACGTGCTATCCTGCACCTGGACGAACCGCTGCATGTCGCGCAGTGCTTGCTCGTAGACCGGCAGATTAACCTGGAAGAATCCTTCGGTGGCATAGCGAAACGGCACGCCAAGAATGGTATCTTGCAAGACAGGATCGCCAAAGCATGCCAAGCGCTCGGTGATGCGACTGGCTGGCGAGCGGGGGTCGGAGTAGATAATCTCGCCGCCCTGGGCTGACAAAGTGGCGGCTTCGTCTGGGCTGATAACATCGCCTAGGCGGTCTTTGGTATAAAGCTGCCACACGCAGTTACCCGCTTGGTCGCAGCGGATGAGGAGTGTCTTGAGCTGGCGTGCTGTCACCTGCTTGGTGTGCAGCAGGTCGCGCACCTGCCGAGCGAGTTGGTTGATCTCTGGCCGAGCTAAGCTCGTCCCGTCAACGACAATTTTGCCCTTGCTCCCCCGCCGAAAGAACGCGAGGTCGAGCGTTTCGGTGCCATCCTCTGCCCTATCGCTATACCAACTGAGCTCAACTTTATTGCGGTAGCCATAGGGTACATCACCGCAAAAAACGTCAATTGGCTCTGGCAAGACAATATCGTGCAACTCAAAGGCCTCCTCGATCAGCGCTGCCTTATAATGCTGCTCGCTTGCCAGCGGCATAATTTGCCATGGGCTGGTACTGAGGTAGCTCTCGGGGTCACGCGGCGTGATACGCTCGGGCGAAGCAGTCAGCACCTCAGTCACCACTCCTTCGACAAAGTGCGACTTCTTCTTGGTGATGCGGATAGTGACGGTCTCACCCGGTAGCCCACCCCAGACGAAGGCTTTGCGGCCATCATCAAGCGTGCCGAGGGCTTGCCCGCCACCGACGATCTTTTCGAGTTGGATTGTTGCGAATGTTGGTTTTCTCATTGTAGTCTATTATACCATTTGTCGCGAGGTGATGGCGGTGTCGATGGATGTCGTGTGGAGCTTCTCTATTTGCCTTGCTGCCACTGCCAGGTCGTGACCATCGGGTGGTCGGTGTGGTGCTCGCGTGCGTGGGCAAGGCACTGCTCAATCGCTGCTTGGCAGTGCCCCGTGAGGCGCTGGGCATCGTCTGGGGAGATAACGCCTGTTGCACTAAGGCACGTTGCAGTGGCAATGGCAAGATCATAGCGGCTAGCCTGCTGGGTAATGAGGCTCGTCATGAGCGTGTCGCCGTGAGGCGTTAGACCGAAGCTGTGAATATCGAACTGCCGACTATCGACTCCATAGGCAAAGAGCGTTGCCGCGAGAGAGCGCTCCTCACCCGGATAGGCGATAATCACCGGCTTGGTCGCTGTCAAGGTACGGGCGAGTGTTCGCCGCGAGACAGGCTGAGCGAGTGTACCAAAGCCACGCGGCGTGAGGCTCGAGATATTGACGCAGCGCACCCGGGCAGCCGGGCAAGAATGAGCGATGAGCTCAATAGCGGCCAATACCTCTGTGGTAGCAACGTCGCCACACGCGGCAAGTACAATGTCTGGATTGGTCTGGCTCACAAAGTTCCACGTAGCAAGGCCCGCTTGCATCTGAGCGCGCGCAGCCTTGGTGGTGAGCCAGGTAGGCTGCGTGGTATCGCTGGCATGCAATATATTGATCGCCTGCGTGCTCGACAGCATCGTATCGAGGGCCACCACCGCGCAGTTGCTATCGGCTGGGAAGTAGACCGTTGTTGGCGCGTCTCGCTGATCAAGCGCATTAGTTACCTGCTCGGCACTCTGGTGCGAGAGGATGGTGTTGAGGCTAGGTAGTGGCGCGCTGCTTGGCTGGCTCGATAGGGCTGCGGTATACGAGCAACTTGCCGCGCTCATGTCTTCATGCAGGGATGCTCCAACGAAGACGCTTTGCCTCCCCTGCTCCAGATAGCCAAGCTGCATACCGCGCAGCGCACCGGCTGCTGGGTAGATCATCATATGGCCATCTGGCGCGTGTGGCGCTATGCTTGGCTGACTGCCCCACTGCCAGGCTCGCGGGTGTGATGCAAACCGCTGAGCAAGCGTACCGCTCTGCAGCGACGGACTGATAAACAGCCGGAAGTTATCTGGCGCTGCATCTTTGGCAAGATCGGCCAGATACAAGCTAGCACTAGAAAGTGTATTGCTGCGCTGCGTGCCAGGTGGTGTTGCGACGACCGCATAGGGCTCAATGGCTGACCGGCGTCGTGGTGTGGCCGACAGGGCGGGCTGCGCAGTGGTGAGCTGGGCTATACTCGGGGAGGAGTCATTATCGGCATGAGCTGCAGCCGTGTGTGGCAAAGCCTTCATCTCGGCGAAGGTAAGATTGCCTGCTGCATCAAACAGGCTCTCTGGCTCGCACCATGCCAGCACCTGAGCAAGCCATGCCTGCGTGCGTGCCCAGCTCGAGTCAGCGCCATCTGCTTTGCGGTGAGCAAGTGCTGCCTGTGCCCGGGCGATGCTTGATGGTTGCGCGCCGCCGGTATTATTCTCAGCTGGAGCGGGAGAACTCTCTTGTGCTTCGTGGTCGTCTAGTAGCGCTTCAAACTGCTCTGGAGTGCGCACAATTAACAGTGGTCGGCGAGCTTTGTGTGGGCGGGGCTGGGCTGACTGGCGTAGAGCAGCAGTGCACTCGGCTGCCCACGCGAGCGCAGCAGTGTAGTCTGCATCTGGCTGGTGCGGGTCGGCTGTGGTGCAATCAACGATTCGTGGCTCATACCCATAGCCAATAAAGAGCGCAAGCAACTCGTAGGTAGAAAGCGTGGCGAGCAGTGTCTTGGGCCGTAGCTGGATGATCGGGGTAATCGTGCCATCGGTCGCTGGGTTGAGGAGCTTCGCTAGGTGCCACGAGGTATCGTCTTGGGCGGCCGCGCTATCAATCAAGCAGTAGATCGTTTGCTCTGGCTGGCCAAGTACTCTGCCGCTTGCCTGGGCCAGCACGCCACCAAGGTTGGTATCACAGAGGTGTATTGTGCTAGATAGTGAGGTTTGCGGAGGGTGTGCCAGTGCGCAGAGCGCATCAATCCCCGCTTGCGAGCGCGCAATATCGCAGCCAGGTTGCACCATATCATAGACGAGCGCATGAGCGCGTGCTGCAGCCCATCGCTCGCGATCGGTAATAATAAGTGGTGCTGTGCCATCTGATTGATCATACTCCGCAATCTGAGCCAAGCTAAAACTCAGCGCAAAGTCCGCCGCAAGCGCTACCCGGAGCTCATCCGAGAGAGTTTGCTTTATATCGCTTGTCTGCAATGGCTGTCCAGCTGGCGGGGTGCGCCAGAGTGCACGCTGTGCTAGCACAGTATAATAGGCCGCTTGCCGGTAGCGTATCGTCATCCCACCATTCGTATCCATTGCTTCTAGTATACACGCTTGTGCTTGCTGACGGAATAGGCCGAGGCGAGATTGTGCTCATTTACGACCCATAGGCTTGTCTGCTACACTACCAGTATGAAACGACGCGTTGCTAGTCATGGCCAACATTTTTTGCGTAGCCCCCGCGTAGCGGCTGTATTACTGGGCCACAGTACTATTCGCCGGCGCGATACGGTTTATGACCTCGGGGCGGGTAGCGGCGTCATTACAAGCGCCTTAGCGCGGCGCTGCCAGCAGGTGGTAGCGGTCGAGAATGAGCCACGTGCGCTCGATGCTCTGCGCAGGCATACCGCAGCCGTGCCACATGTCCGCATCATCGCGGCCGATATCCGCCAGCTTGCCCTTCCTGCTGAGCCGTATAAAGTATTTGCCAATATTCCCTTTGCGCTCAGTGCCGATATCGTGCGGATGCTTACCACTACTTCCATCCCACCACAGGCGATTTATCTCATCGTTCAGCGCCAATTTGCGTCGAAGCTTGTGCCGAGCGACCGCCACTTTACGGCGGCACTGGGTGCCCAGCTGGCACCTTGGTGGCAGGCGCGGATCCGCTACCGCTTGCGCCGGACGGACTTCACGCCGCCACCCGCCGTCGATACGGTATTGCTTGAGCTCTTGCCGCGCACCGAGCCCTGGCTGCCCCGCAATCAGCAGGCAGCGTACAGCCAGTTTGTGGCGCAGCACTACGCCCAGCCACGACGCTTCGCTGCCCTGCCGCGAGCCCAGCTTGGCATCAACCCCGAGCGTAAGCCATCAGAGCTCCAGCCCAAGCAGTGGGTGCAGCTGTATCAAGCAATGCAGATGAAATAATAATAAAACCCCTAAACAAGGAATAGGCAGCCGACTACTAAGTATTCCCTACGACACCTACAGTGGCTCGTACTGATAAAACCGATTGCTGTCGTGTGCACGTGCATTGGTGATAATATGTGCCGGGCGCGTGAGGTCGCGATGTTGCTGGCGGTAGGCGCGCGTTGCGGTAAAGACGGTTTGCTGCTCGGGCACAGTGGTAACAACGCGCAATCGGTCGTTATAGCGGGCAATCATTTCGTACATCGGTCGCTCCGCCTCAGTCACGGCAAGCGTCATAGGGCGATCGACGCGCACATTGTCACCCTGGAGTTGGTCGTTGAGAAGTTTGACGTCGCTGGAGTAGTGGGCAAGAACCTCTGGATTGTAGCGATAGGTCTCGGCATAGCGCCCGATACCAGTAAGGGTGAGTCCACCAATCAAGAGAGCCATAGGTAGCAGCCCAGCCACCCGAGCGTATGGGTTGCGTGGAAACATCTTATACCAGTGGTTAATCAGCCACGCCACGCCAAATGCGATAATGATCGCCACCACCGGAAAGAGCGAGGTCACCAGCTGTGGATTACTAATCACCACGCCCAGTAACGGCAATCCCACCAGGAGTGCTGCATAGCTGCGTGCTGTATAGTAGTGGCTCAGGAGCGAGGCGAGACCAATCAGCATAATCAATATCATACCGACTGAGTATAATGGCTGCACGAGGTATGATTTGTTCGAGGCAAAGAGCCCGAAGAGTGTGACGCCAAGGTGGCGAAGATTTGCCCCCACATTGATCGATTCGAGCGGCAACCCAAAGAGCTGCTTGAGTACATCATGGTTGGTTATGCTTGCGTAGATGAGTGGCAGCATCGCCACAAGGCCAATGACGGCCGCCAGAGCAAGGCGGCTGCGCTGCACGCGCAGAATTGTATAACGAGCGTGCGGATGAGACACTCCTAGAATCCCAAGGGCAACGACGACATAGATACCAAGTGGTGCATACAGTAGGAGTGCCGCCAACACACAGGCTGTCACCTTCCATAAGGTGGAGAGAAACTTCTTTGTCCGGATAGCACGCGTTGCAGCATAGAGTAGCCACACGGTGAGGCAGCTAAAAAGTATAGCTGGTGTGCCATCTTGCGCCAAGAAGAGAAACTGCGCCGTCATCGTCACGAGTATTGTTGTAATAAGCGCAATGTTTCGCGAAAACCAGGAGCGAAATAGAAGGAGCAGCCCAAGCGCTGTCATCAGGGCGATTACCATAGACGGCAGCTTAATTGACAGTGGTGTGACGCCGAGCACCGCAAAGCTCAATTTTTGCAAGCCATGATACGGCGCATTGATAACCATAGCGGGGGTAAGATTCTGGAAGGATAATTGGCTGCTCTGCAACGCGCTATCGAGCTCGCCCTGCCGCAACTCACCAGGGATAAACAGCCCAGCTAGCACAACCGCCGCAATAATTGCTACCACCACAAAGCCATAGCCGAGGCCATACCGCCAGCGGTACAAATGATAGTCGACAACTTGCTTTGCCATATTGCCCTATTATACCCGAGTTTGCGGGGGTGCTCAAGAGCGAACCGTGTGCCCTTTACGCGTTCGCAGCAGCACATACCACAGATAGAGCGAGCCAAGACCAGAGATAGCCAGGCCAAGAGCAGTACCAGCCGTCGTCTGGAGGAAGGTGTGTGGGCCGAATCCATCCTGAACAACATAGTGGTGATGGAGATACACAGCGGCTAGGGCAACAAAATAACCAAGAATGGCCACAAACGCTGCTGCTTGCTGACGATATGGCGCAACTGCCGAGTGTACGGTGCGAATAATGACATAGATGGCTTGCACGGCGAGGTTGATTGCATAGACAAACATAATGAACATGGTGATATACACATGTGGCTCTGTCCTCTCAAAGCCAGTTGACGTGATGTAAATACCCATTGCTTCAACAAGAGTGAGAAAAACGCCAATAAGGGTAATCCCGCAGCAGACAAGAATTATAGCGAGGCGCTCAATGATTCTACGCTGCCCCAGTGGAGGATGCTTGAGCTGGATCGCTTGCACTGGGGTGGTTTATGTTTGAGCCGTCATAGTATTCTCCTCACTATATATGTGCAATAATTGCTAATGTGGTACGTCTAAAAACCTAGGAGTCTTTTTCGCGCAGCCTTGCTGTGTATTAGTGCTGAGTATCCCATCGAATACCACATACACACAGCACTTAGGGTAGTTACCATAATGCCGAAAAGGCACAACTGTGGGCTCGACGAAAACACATGAACTTGCTGCGCAGACAGAGCATTATAGGTCGCCTCACCCGCTATCAGTAATGGAAAGAACAGTATCAAAGCAAGCCAAAATCCCTCTTCGCGATAGCGCTGGTTGTCATGGCTGGTGTATGTACGAATGATTGCAACTCCTTCGATAATAAGCGTAACACTCAGCCACCAGAAAAGAGTTATCAAGCTAATATGTAATAAAAAATATGGTGTAAAGAGAAAAACTGCGAACATCCAGCCAAGATAGATCAGCCACCCTGCAGTGCCAAGGAGGCCAAGTGCTCCACAAATCATCACACAGCGAACCAGTGGTGAGCAGGACGGTGAGGGTGAAGACGATTCTTTAGTGGTTTGTGTGCGTGGTGATGTCGTGTGGGCTGTCATTGGGACGGTTCTCCTACGTATAATAACTATAGTATAGTATCAATCATGCCGTCTGTCGAGGCTCATAAAGCGCAGCCGCTCGGGGTGGAAGTAGAGTTGGATTTTGCCCACTGGGCCATTGCGGTGCTTGGCAATGATGAGATCGGTGATATTTTGGAACTCAGGATTGTCTGGCTCGTAGTAGCCTGGCCGGTAAATAAAGGAGACGATGTCGGCGTCTTGCTCAATCGAGCCCGACTCGCGCAGGTCGGCCAATTGCGGCACTGGCGGCGTGCGCGACTCCACCGAGCGGCTTAGCTGGCTTAGGGCAATGACCGGCACATTAAGCTCGCGGGCAATCAGCTTGAGCCCGCGCGATATCTCGCTTACCTCTTGGACGCGGTTGCCATTGTGGTTGCCATTGGCCTGCATCAGCTGCAGGTAGTCGACGATCACCAGCCCAAGCTGCTGGTCGTGCATGGCGCGCCGTGCCTTGGTACGCATCTCGAGGACGCTCAGACCTGGCGTGTCATCAATGAAGATAGGTGCCTCGGCCATCTCGCCCATCGCCTCGGAGAGCTTGGCCCAGTCATCATCACTGAGGTTGCCAGTGCGGATACTCCAGCTATCCACACCACTGGCATCAGCGAGCATGCGGTCGGTGAGCTGTTCCTTGCTCATCTCGAGTGAAAAGAAGAGAACGGGCTTTTTCTCGATCGTTGCGACATTGTAGGCGAGGTTTGTCACCAGCGTCGTCTTACCCATGGCGGGGCGAGCTGCAATGATAATAAGGTCGGAGCGCTGCAGGCCAGCCGTCATGGTGTCGAGGTCGCGGTAGCCCGTGCGAATGCCACGCAGCTGTCCTTTGTTGCGGTGTAGCTCTTCAATACGGTCGAAGCTATCAGTGAGGATACTCTCTAAGCTCACGAGGTCTTGCTTGAGTGACTGGTCAGACACACTAAAGAGCTCTGCCTCGGCCTTTTCGAGCAGCTCTTGGGTGGTGGTATTTTCGTCGAAGCCAAGCTGGCTAATATCGGCACTGGCTTTAATGAGCCGTCGCCGCACTGCTTTTTGAGCGACAATCTCAGCATAGCTACTGGCGTGGGCTGCGGTAGGGACGTAGTTAGTTAGCTCGGTCAGATAGGCCGAGCCGCCTACCTCGGCAAGCTGATCTTTCTTTTGCAATTCATTCGTCAGCGTGAGGAGATCAACTGGCTTATGTCGCTCGTAAAGACGCATCATTGCTCCAAAGATCATCGCGTGACGCTTATCATAAAAGTCTTCTGCGCCGACATGCTCGCTAGCATCGGCCAAGACTTCTTCGTCAATAAGTACTGCACCAAGCAAACTCATCTCAGCATCGAGACTTTGTGGTGGTACTTTGCCTTTTGGTTGCGGTGATTGGTCAGCCATTGATCGTAATCTCTTCTCCTCCCCCCATCATAGCAAGAATGGCGGCTTTTTGGCGATCTTTGGGTGGCTTACTGGTAGCTAATACGGCAATCTCTGCAGTAATGCCAAGGCGATTTAGTGCTGCGCTGAGCGTGGGGAGGGCGCGATCGATCTGCATTTTGGCAAATTTTTTGCCAGCGTAGATCGTTAGTGTCCGGCCGTCAAACGCGTGCCCTGCTTTAGCCAGGTACGTGCGCGCTCCGACTGCTCCGACCGCATCGAGAAACTGCTCCCATGGGAAGTCGATTGGCGTGGAACTTGCTGCGGGCGTTTCATCGTTTGCTGAAGAAACGCTTGGTTGCTTGACTGGTGTATGATCAGCAGCGGAAGCACCTGGAGCACCAGATTGACCAGCCGATGATGCTGCCGTATCATCTGTCTCCTGACGGTGAGGGTCTGAAGAAGGAGCTACAGGAGATGCTTGCGGTGATGATGCAGCTGGTGAGTGGGTATATGACGCAACTGGCTCACTGACGGTAGTAGGTGATGGCTGACGATGAGGTGCTGCGACTGGTGGCACCACCCGGCTTGCAAGAGCGGTAAGCAGCGCAATGCGCGGCCAACCGGCCCGCGGTATAGCCAGTAGTTTATCGAGTAATGGCAACAGTGCTGCGTCCTCTACAACGCGCTGGCGCGCGATACTAAGCAGCTGCTCGGCAAGAAGCTCAGCCGGTGTGCCAGCTGCCTCAGCCTCATCAATCAGCTGGGCGGCGCGACCAATATCTGCCGTAGCATAAGCAGCCAGCAGCCCCTCTACTAGCTCATCCTGCGCAAGGCCCAGCACCTCTGCGACCATCGCGCGGTCGATTGTCTCATCGCTCAGTGAGCGCAATTGATCGAGCAAACTAATGCTATCTCGAAAGCTCCCCTTCCCCTGCTCCGCAATCAGCTCGAGCGCATCGGGTGTAATGGCAATCTTCTCCTGCTTGGCAATAAACGCCAAATGCTTGGCTGCATCACGCGGACTAATTGCTCGAAAATTGAAGCGTTGCACTCGGCTCAAGATCGTCGCGGGGAGCTTATCGGCATCAGTAGTCGCAAGAATGAAGACGACATGCTCGGGCGGTTCTTCTAGCGTCTTGAGCAAGGCATTAAAGGCCGACTTGCTGAGCATATGAACTTCATCGATAATGTAGATCTTTTTTGGGCTGCTGGCGGGCGCAATCTGCACCTTGTTGCGCAAATCACGGATATCCTCCACCGAGTTATTACTTGCTGCGTCGATCTCGATGATGTCGAGATGGGTCGACTCATCGGTGTATGGTAGACCGTTGATCTCGTGCGCCAAGATACGGGCGATCGATGTCTTACCCACTCCACGTGGCCCCGTCAAGAGATAGGCATGGGCAATATGCCCACTCGCAATTGCCCGCTGCAAAATCCGTGTGATATGCGACTGCCCCACAATCTCATCCAGCGACCGACTCCGATACGTCCGATATAGTGCTTTGCTCATTTGCTATATTATACCGCAGAATGGATGGAGATGCGATCGAAATACTGTTAGCTTCAGCATTAAGCAAGGAGTCTTGTAAATGATTGATATGAACAACCTTAACCAACAACTACAACTCGGCCGCGAAGAACTCGCTGCAAACGACAAAGCAATCCTCTCACTACAGCGCCGTATTCCGATCTGGCGAGCAATGATCGATGAGAACGACGTCGACCTCTCGTATCAAATTCGCCTCCGGCTCAATACAATGTGTGTCCGCCACGTACAGGATGTTTGGTATCGTGCTTTCCCTGATGATTCTGGAGTCGAAGATCTTCTCACGCTCGCACAGAATGTTGCAGATGGACAGGCTGATCCAGCAGAAGCAGAGGAGCGTGCACGCAGCTACTTTGAAGAGCTCCTCTTCGATGTGGAGCTCGACAGTATTACCGAGCCAGCAACCTTCGTGGCCGATGCCGCAGCTAGTGCTGTGATGTCAGCCTGCCACCGAGATCTGTACTACGAAGTCGATATGGATAGCGATCTCAAGGATGATGATTTACTGCCAGATTCCCTCGATTTGAGCTACGCCTGCTCGGCTGCTGCTGCTCGCGGGTTGAATTGGCAGGCTGCAGAAGATGTTGATGTTAACGCTCGTCGCGCATTTTGGACATGGTACCTTGATGAGGCGATTCCTGCAGCAATGAATGCTAAATCACTGAAATAATTCACTATCAAACAGTAGTCAATTTATTTTGACTATATGCTTAGTAGATAAAACGTATAAAATTAACCTTAAAGCAATAACCGCTACTGTGTGTAGCGGTTATTGCTTCTTATAATGTACCTGTAGAGGTATAACATAATCTGTGTATACCTCAGCAGGTGTACCTGTTATAACGGCGCTTCCACCGCTGCCCACGTTGCGTCAGGTTTATCCTCAGGGATAATGACAGTGACCTGATGACCAATCTCAATCCGGAAGAATGTCACACTTGCCAGCAGGATCCGGTATTCTCTTCCCTGTGCCTCCACATAGTATGCACCATCGTGTTGGGTGAGCGTGCCGATAATCTGCTTGCGCTCCACTCGCTTGATCTGCTTGTAGATAAAGCCGCCATCGTCGGCAATTGTCAGCTTGAGCTTGTCGCCCTCAACAAGCTTAGACTTGCTGGCATAATTGGCTGGCACAGGATAATTCTTGCCATCGGCATCGACCATTACCTGCCCGTCAAAGATTCCTTCGACTATCTTGCCCGATACCTCCTCGCGGCTATTGCTTGGCACGACGACTTCGCCATCGTCACCAATAATACTCATCAATAATTCCTTTGCAGCGGCTAGGTTCGTCTCTGCCTCTTGAATCAGCGATCGCAATCGCTTCACCTGTTTCTCTGGTAGTTCAGACATATTTTCTCGCAATTCCTTGTCTGTTTTCTTAGTTGTCAACCCATTATATAGCGATGGGGTGGGGCCTTGTCAAGGCACTTGGTGGTTATCCACAGCAATAACAGGGGTAGCCAGTAGTTCGTTGTAAAAATGGTCAGATACTTAGAACGCTTCGTCATTGGCTAATCTCTGACGGGAAACCGCGGAGCTTATCATAGCTGCAGACGGCCTTCTTGAGCAACTGGTCGATGCGAACGTTGCAGAATATTGCTATATGAGAGAGTAATTCCCAGTAACCCAACGATCGACCAGCAGATCGTCCCAATGATACTAATATGCAAGGTATAGCACACAGTAGCGATGAGACCTATCATCTCAATTATGTAGCCAGAAAAGATCACCTGGCAGAGACGTATAATCGCTCTGTCTTTATCTAGTGCCTTCCATCGCAACTCCCTGCTGGTAATGACCAGCAAAAAATACCACGGCAATGGACCGGCGGCAACTACTAGAACGATGGCAGTGACAGTCATGCTACTCATGATATTCTCCCTTCCTCGGAGATGCAAAACCCAACCAAAAACACACCCAAGCGGGTGTGCTGATGGTATCAATGCGGTCGGTAGGGTGATTACGCCAGTTCGACGGTAGCACCAGCCTCTTCCAAGGTCTTCTTGGCAGCTTCAGCGTCGTCTTTGCTGACCTTTTCCTTGATTGGGCTTGGTGCGTTGTCGACCAAAGCCTTTGCCTCACCCAGGCCAAGGCCAGTGAGTTCCTTAACAGCCTTGATGACGGCAACCTTTTGGCCACCAACTTCTTTGAGGGTGACGGTGAATTCGGTCTGCTCGTCTTCAGCAGCACCAGCGTCGGCGGCTGGGCCAGCGACAGCAACTGCAGCAGCGGCTGGCTCAATGCCGTATTCGTCCTTGAGGACATTTTTGAGTTCGTTGACTTCCAGAACGGTCAAAGCAACCAGTTCTTCGGCCAGTTTTTTCACATCTGCCATGATGGATTCCTTTCAATGATGTGCGGTAGAATTATCGCACGAGTTATTGTCTGCCTAGTGCAAACGTTAGTACAATGCTGCGCTTGGTTACGCAGCCGCTTTGGCGTCTTCGATGCCATCGAGCAACGCATGAAGGTTGCCCGAAAGTGCGTTGGTAGTGTCGTGTACTGGCGAGAGCAGCTGTGCCACCACTTCGGCCACCAGCTGGTTCTTGCTTGGCAAGCCAGCCAGTGCAGTAACATCGGCTGTGTTGAGAGCTTCACCTTCGCCACTAAAGCCAGCAACCAACTGAACTGTTGGATGCGTCTTAGCAAACTCGTGCAACACCTTCGCTGCCATCACTTCGTCATCTGGCGAGATTGCATAAAGCAATTGCCCAGCCAGGGCCGAAGTGTCGGTATCTTTGTAGGTGTCATGCTGCGCAAAGGCAACACGCACGAGACGGTTCTTCACCACCTTAATGACAACACCAGCTTCGCGAGCTTCGCGGCGCAACGCCTGCAGATCTGCCACACTTGTCCCTTGGTAGGTCGCAACAGCAGTGCCCTTTGCCTCTGCGAGAAGCTCGCTCATTTCAGCCACCAAAGCTTGTTTTTTATCTTTGGAAATTGCCATAAGATAAAATCCTTTCTTTGGAGTTGTAATACGTGCACGCGCCCAAAGGGAGTGCAGTATTACTGGTTTGTTGTTGTATCCGACCGCATTGTTAACGTCCGACATATGCCGCAAAAAATCGCCTCTGCACTATTGCAAAGACGAGTCTCGAGTTTCGTACTAAAACGCTGGCGTAAGAGCTACGGCGTATCCGAAATTCCCTCGGTAGCATACTTATCGGCTGCTTTGTTGTGCATAACAGCCCGCTACGGTCTTTGGCAATGTCTGGGAGAGATTATAGCAGATGATGGTAGGTGGATGCAAGGCGTGGAAAACTATTTGTGTCAGCGTGTAAACAGAGTGACGAAGTAGCTTAGCTGTGTAGCTATACCTGGGCAAGCATCGCGTCGATTTTGCGGTTCGTATTGTTAATGCGGCTTCGGCTTGGCTGGTGCAAGGTTGTTTTACCAAAATCCTGCTTACGCCTGTTGAGATTGCTCATGCGCGTGAGCTGCCCTTCTGTCGGCTGGAGCTGATAGCCAAGCTGCTTACCAAGCTTGTATAAGATATGTGCTGCTATGCCATGGCGTGTAGCCTCGCGATCCTCCTTGGTGAGAACCTGGACTTCAAAGGGCAAAATACCTGAGACTTGATCCTCATACAGGCCTGTCATCTTAGCAACGCGAAAGCCCTTCTTGTTGTCTTCCTTAAAATCAATATACTCTTCAGCACGAGTACCCGGATAACGAGCTTCAAATGCAGTCTTAATATCCTTAATGAATTGAGTGTCTCCCTCTACCTTGAGTATCTTGTCTCGGCCTGGTGCAGCATATGGGGTAATAATATAGTCATCATCCTCATTGGTTGAAGTCTTGTTATTTTGCACAGCCTTATCTTGTGATGGCGTAACAATATTGTTATTGTTGATCATATCCAAGAACACATCAAGTAGTTCATCGCGATCCTCTGTAATGAATGTGATGCCATCAATATCGAACGGTACTTCGAGCGAGCTGTCTTTTTCTGGTGGCGATAATGAACGTAGTGTCTGTGGTGTAATATCGTCAAATTGCTCACAGAGCTCGTCGATGTATTGAGCCTTTAAATCGTCCAAAATCTTTATCGTGTTCTCGTCATATGCTTGCAAGTCTTCGTATGGTATGAATTCTCGCCCATCCTGACGTTCTTTCTCTTTAACTTTTACACTATTCATCTTGTCATCATACGCTTGCAGTATGTCTGGTGAGATAGAGGCGCGGATTTTTTGATATTCTTCTCTCTTTTGTTTCTCTGCTTTTTTTGCTGCTTCTGCAAGTTTACGCGCGAGAGAGCCAACAGACTTGAGCCGCCATACCGCTCGGAGCTCAGTATGCCACTCATAGCTACAGTTGCCGTTCCCCACCACAATATTGTGGTTCGACTCCTGGCCAAGGACAAGCTTGCTGTCACTTCCGCTTTTGTCTGTTTTGCCAATCATGTGTGCCAGAATTTTTTCTGTAATATTGCAATAGTTTTGGTTGCGTTCTTCGGCAGTGATGACGTGATCTGGGTTGTCAGTATCGGTAGTACCCAGCACACCAAACTCCGACAGGATGCGCTCAGCGAGATCCACAAAATGCCCTTGGCCGGTATTGCGCAGTTGGAGGCATATCACCTTGCTTCGGAGCGCCATTGCAAGCCCATCAAAGCCAATAATTTCGCACAGTGGTGCAAGCAATGCCTCGCTCTTGTAGGCTAGTTCATACGCTTCCGATGTATCATAGCGAGTGTTGTTAAGTTTATTGAGCGTGTTAACAGCCTCCATAAAAATAGTCGAAAGCCCAACACTATCCCCTGCATCCAAAAGGTCATCAAGCTTAAGCATATTCATTGGCTGTTGCCAGAGTTCTTTCATCAGGTTCTCTGCCTGCATGCGGTCGTGTGTTGCAGTCTCAAGAAGCTGACTTTGTTTTTGTTCGTCTGTAAGACACTGACTCTCTGCAGAGGAAGGCTTTATCCTTCCTTTTGATTTTTCGAGCTTTCGAGCTTTCGTGATGGCTGTGTACAGAGACTCTTTGTTCTCGGTGTCTGGTTTAGAGGGCATCTTCTGTGTATTAAGAAATTTACTCCAGGCGCTTGACAACTGGCTGGTATCCTGCAGCATTGAAACAATTTGGTTAAACTTTTTATATGCATCTACTTCCCACTGTTTTTTATGATCTTCGAGCATCTTGTGGCGGAGGCTGGCGAGGTTCTCCGTTTTGAGCAGTTCATCACGATTGCCTGCTGTATACAATAAGTACGCAGTATAGGCGCTGTGATTGCTGTACTTTGCAAATAGCTCCCCAGCAAAATCTCGCATGAGGCTCAAGCCCGATACGATTCGCTTTGTTTTAGACTCTGGTGTGTTAGTGAGATTGAGCGCTTTTTCGTATAAATCGTATCGATCCTTATCAAAGCCCACGTTTGTCTCGTGCGCTAAGGTGTTATTTACTGGGTTAGCTGTACGCTCTTTTGTTAGATTTAACACAGTGCATACAACTGTAGCAAAGTTATCAAAAAATCACAAGTGTTGACCCCTGAAGGGTGTGTGTCCGTTTGTTATGAAAAAGTAAGTAACAAGATGATTTTAGAGGTGTTTTGTACTATATAAGTATAAAATTACAATGCTATATAGCAGCTATATGCTGATATTTCCGTACTAAATAGCCCCATAGAGTATTTTTCATTTTCATTTTGCGTTAATGATCGAAAGAATCTCGCGCTGTATCTCGTGTGGAGACTTACGTTCGCCATTATCGCTCATACACTGAATTATAGGTACCTGGTAATCTTTGGCAAGCATACGATAGCCCGTGTGAACGCGCTGCTGGAAGCCTTTCCCTTGTGTTTCGAAAGTGTCGGGAGCTGTGGTAGGCGTACCTCTCTGCTGGATGTGATGCAGACGCTCCTTCTCATCGTTGAGCGTGAGGATGATGAGGTAGTCTGGCGTGAGATAGCGTTGGCCGGTAAATAAGGCAGTAACATGCTGGATATGTTCCTGACTCAGACCTTCACCATAACCCTGATATGCGAGTGTTGAAAGATAATTACGCGATGCAAGGACAGTCTCGCCGCGTGCTAGCGCCGGTTGGATGATCTGCTGCCATAGCTCTCGCCGTGCAGCGCTGAGTAGTGCAAGATTAATCTCTGGGTCGCGCCGGAGATTGCCATTCTTGATGACAGTGCGGAGATAGTGAGCAATTGGCGTAGTCTGGGCCGGGTCATCACTGCTTGGTTCTTCAACGATTGTCACTGTATAGCCTTGGGCTTGATAGTGCTTGGCGAGGAGCTCCACTTGAGTCGACTTACCTGTGCCATCAATCCCCTCAATGACGATATAGTTACCTTGATATCGAGCTTTCTCACCACGTTCTATATTCATTGCAAAATACCCCTCACCCTATATATCAATCTGTCGTAAAAGAGTTTTTGGTGGAATAAAGCCCTTTGTAATATAATCTGCAAATATCTGTCTCGCCTGCTCTCCGGTAAATAACTCTTCTGGATGAATCTGTATTGTAAATGGCTTGCCATCGCGCTGCCAGGTGAGTGGAACGAATCGCTCTTTATCAGCCACTGGCTCTCGGGCAATCACATAGTGGATATATGGATACTGAGCTGTGTGATCGTCTGGATCTGGCACGCGCACTTCTATAGTCATGCCAGAATTCGACCCAGCACATTGCATATAGTAGCCATCAGCCAAGCTATCCTTTGGCAGATTCTTTGGATGGTCAATACCATCTGGCAGCGCCCACACGCAGATACTAAAGCAACGGTTGCCATCAAGGACGGTTGGGTCAGCAATAGTCTGGCTCACCTTTTGTGCAACCTGCTCTGGTGTCTGCGGTTGCAAAAATCGCTCAAAATAACCAACATTACCAACGAGCGCGTAAACATATTTTTTCATATAGCACCTCCGTTACTATGGTGATGAATGAATAGTATGAGAATATCACCACTCATTCCATCATACCATGTATAGGTAGGCACATAAATAATACTGCCAGCTTCCCTGACTGGCAGTATTATAGCGAGTGCTATACGCTTATTACTAGTCGAGTTTGTGCTCAACCTTGATGCCGGGCCCCATCGTCGTTGCAGCTGCGATGGATTTGACATACACACCCTTGAGTGAGCTTGGTTTCTGAGCTTGCAAGCTTGCGAAGAAGGCATCAGCGTTAGCGCGGAGCTTCTCTGTACCAAAGCTTACCTTGCCGATACTGAGGTGAATCGCGGCTTGCTTGTCTACGCGGTACTCCACCTTACCAGCTTTTGCCTCAGTGACGGCAGTTGCAATGTCAGTTGTTACAGTACCGCTCTTTGGGTTAGGCATCAGACCCTTCGGCCCAAGCAGACGGGCGTATTTACCAAGCTTTGGCATGTACTGCGGGGTGGCGATCAAAACGTCAAAGTCTAACGTGCCTTTGTCGAGCAACTTGATGATAGCTTCCTCGCCAGCAATGTCTGCCCCTGCTTTGGTAGCAGTTGCAACCTCGGCTTCTGGTGCAAAGACAGCAACGCGAACAGTTTTACCTGTGCCGTGTGGCAGGACGACTGTCGAGCGGATATTTTGATCGGCCTGGCGTGGATCAACACCAAGGCGGACGTGCAGCTCAACACTCGCATCAAACTTAGCAGGATTGGTCTCGGTTGCCAGCTGGAGTGCTTCGTCCAGCGAGTATGCCTTGTCTTTCTCAACCTTCTCAGCCAGTTTGCGATAGGCCTTACCACGGCGCTCGATCAGTGGGCGAACCTTTGGCGCGGGCCCTTTCTTGATAGCTGCATCGACATCACCTTGAGGGGTTGTGTCGCCAGCCTCTTTGCGGGCTTCTTTCTCGGCCTTGGCCTCGGCTTCGTCGAGAGCCTTTTGGCTACGCTTACCAGCCTTTGCAACAGTAGCCTCGCGCTGGGCAATGACATCCTTGTCGTTTGCTGCAGCGATGGCCGCCTCAATCTCTGCAATGGTATTTTTTTCTGAAACATCGAGTTTCAGCTCTGCTGCTTTTTCAAGCAGATCGGCTTTTTTTGCCATAGTATCCTTTCTGTGGTGCAAGCGGCTTGGGTGCCTCCCACGTTTACTGATTAACCTTTCTAGTATAGCACATATGGCTGTGTAGCATGAGACGATACACTTGTGTAATATGAGATAACGGAGCAGTTATTTTGAGCACGCACTGCCAGTTGTGCTATAATGAGAGACGTTGTCGGGGTGTGGCGCAGCTGGTAGCGCGTACGGCTGGGGGCCGTGAGGTCGCAAGTTCAAGTCTTGTCACCCCGACCATTGAGTCAACACTCAAACCCACGTCATGGAAGCCCCATGGCGTGGTTTTTTGCTTGTTTTTGCTGGGTTTTGGGGCAGGAAGGTCATCATCTGGCAGACCGTGCAAGCCTGGCCCTTCTGGCGCCGAGACGACGAGGTCACATTGTCGGCTGGATGCGACATCGTCGTCTCGGTGGAGTGCAGCCTCACCAGCCACGTCTCCCAGACTGCCTTGATCCTCACCGAGCACACCGCCTGGTTCTCGCTCCCACTGGCCCACGCCGCACCTCCCAGCACCCCATCAAATGGTGGCTGGTAGCGCACTATCGCAGTGAGTAGCCCGGTCTCGTCGTCTGGTGTGATGTACACCTTGTCGAAGAGCACTTGGTTGAGCATGCGCCGGATGTGCTCAGGAGCCTGCCGGTAGGCGGTGGCCATGTGCTGGGCAATATCTAACGCTTGCCCGACCAAGGCCTGTCGCTCTGTCATCTCACCCTCCAGCCTCGGCCGTATTGCACACTATGGCGGGCATTGGTGGCTTGGCTTAGGCCAGCGATCCGTCGTGCCAGGCGCGTACAGGGTCTCAGGTAGTGTTGTTGGAGGAACTTCTCCCACACTTGACTGGTGGGCCCGCTTCATTATATTGATCTATAAATATCACCTGTGGTAACATACAATTACTGATGAGTTGGAAGAAAGGAGATGCTTACACTGTACGCATATACTGCAAGCGCTGGTTTGTGGCTTTTCTTCTTGGTCTCTCTATTGTCACTGGATTAGCGCTCTCGTCAGCATACATTCGGTATGCTCCCTTCGAGGAATCTCGCCCAAACTCGATTGTATCGGTTTTTAAGAAGAGAGTTGACGATACGGTTTTAAGCTATAGCGACGTACGAGTCGTCTACCACACAGGACAAACCGATGGGCGCAGCATTGACTCTTGGTTTAGAGGTATGATTGTTGGTTATATCGATAATCCTACAATCCGGAAGAGGTTATTGACGTCTGCGCCGTTCCGTAGCTGTCAGAAGCAGAAGGATGCTGAGTGTTCAGCGTGGGGAACGTTCCGAGACCACAATGGTGCGGGTGTAGCGGAACCGAGCACCCTCAATAACGGCTTGGACCTTGCGTATCAGTTTTTGGGAGTCCCCTCAGATGTGTTCATGCCCGGAAGAATAAGGGCGCCATCTGTTCTCAACCAAGCTAAGAGTGGTCAATGTATCGATATTGACAGCAGGCATCCCCAACCTTTGCCACCACCAGGAGTTGATGCAACCGGAAATGTCGACTTCGCGACAGGCAATAGCGTCATCTGTGTAGCACCACAGAATGGTGCTTTTGTATATGCTTTTATTGGCCATGGAGTTTTTTAGGTCTTCCACGTGCTGCATCTGACCTCATTTCACTCACCCCGCACAACCTTCCGCACAGTATCCTTACTGACACCCAGCCGTTGAGCGGTGTGCTTGACCGTGCCGAGTTCGGCATAGACCTGCCGCACTTGCTCTTGGAAGGCAGGGGCGGCTGGGTTGGTACGGAGTGTCTCCCCTGCTTGCTTGAGGTGCCGCGCCACCGTGGTGCGGTGGAAGCCGAAGCGTGAGGCAATCTGCGCCACCGTCTGCCCCGCCTGGTGCAGCGCCACCATCTCTTCCACCAGCTGCGGACGCAGGTAGCGGTTGATCCGCCGTGGTGGAGTGGTGGAAGACGTGGTAACTGGCGTGGGTGTCCGCACTGCTGAGCCATAGATGACGCGCGAAATAGGCCTACTACCACGGCCAAGCCATAGCACACCAGCCGCAAAGCAGGCTGCATCCATACCGAAAATTATGGTAGCTGCCCAAACTGGATCTATTCGTGTGTAGTGAGTCGTAGGGTAATTGACTATATATGATATTGCCTCTGATATCAGCGCAACAACGACAAAGATTAGCCATAGCCGTACCATCTGCTTGGTGCGGCGCACTGGTATATTTTGTAGTTGCTGGGCATGGGTGGATGACGTGCTCATGATCATTCCTCTTGTACTATAATTATCTTCTTAATCTTGAAGGCGGTGCAGTATTTCTCTCGTTCTTACTGACACTAGCATGCTATTTATCTACATTCCATTCAACTCAACAAACTCATAGACAAACGCCCCGCTGCTTGGTGAAAAACAAAATACATCGTTGGTGCGATGGCTCGACGAATAGCGTGCCACGCAGCGGTTGTCACTGCTGATGGCTGCTCGAGCTTGATCACTAAACTTCTTTGGTGGAATAGTATGATTACCAAGGATAGCGGTGTCTCGAAATACCGACTCAGGGTGGGGGAGGTTGTCTCCGTAATGGTACCACCCCGAACACCCATGTGGACAATTCGTAAATGGCTGCATGCTCAGCAAGCGATCGCGCGTCGCTTTGTCGGTGATGGTGCCAATAACCATACCATTATTGCCATCCCAGCCGTCTATCGCATACCCCGACTGATAGCTCACATCCATATGGCGAATTGCATCACGATCGAAGCGTCCATAGAAGATCGTCGTTGTAAAGCTGCCGATCGTCATATAATACAGCCACCAGCCAATCACCGCAACGACGAACACACCAAGGATAAGGATTGGTATAGAGATTTTGTCGAGGAGGAGTTTACGCATATTGTTATTGTAAACTACTATTGCAAAATATGTCAATTTATACCAAAAATACCTCTGTATGCAGAGGTATTTTGATGTGCGCTGAGTGGATTAGTCGGCGACTTCCACACCCATACTGCGAGCTGTGCCTGCCACCGTCTTGATTGCTCCTTCGAGACTGATGGCGTTGAGCTGCTCCATCTTTGCCTGGGCGATCTCCTCAAGCTGCGCTCGGGTGATCGTTCCAACCTTGTCGCTGTGTGGCTTGCTACTACCCTTCTTGATACCGATCGCAGCACGGATCATATCATCAACGGGTTGGCCGAGGCTGCGCCATGCGAAGGTGCGGTCCTCAAACACTTGGATATGGACGATAACATCCTTGCCCATATCTGCCTTGGTGGCGTCGTTGAATGGGTTGATGAAGTCCATCATATTCAAGCCCCACTGACCAAGCGTGCTACCAACGGGAGGCCCAGCGGTGGCACGGCCAGCTGGAATACGAAGCTTCAGGTTGCCGATAACTTTTTTTGCCATTATATTTCCTTTTACTCAATTACTACTGGTATTGAGTGCGTAACGTTGCTATTATAGTGGATCGCTCATACAAATGCAAACCGCGTGTGAGGCTTATACCTTCTTGACCTGCAGCGCATCAAGCTCAACTGGCGTGTCACGGCCAAACATACTTACCATCACCTTGAGCTTGCCCTTGGTGGTGTCGATCTCACTCACGGTGCCATCAAAGTCTTTGAATGGCCCGTCAACGATGCTGACCACTTCCCCTTCGCTAAAGTCGATCTGATGCTTAGGGTCTTCCACGCCCATGCGCTTCTTGATTTTCTTGATCTCAGCCTCGCTTACAGGGGTTGGCTCGGTGCCGCTCCCCACAAAGCCCGTCACACCAGGCGTGTTGCGCACAATGTACCATGTCTCGTCGGTGAGCTTCATCTCGACCAAGACATAACCCTGGAAGATCTTAACCTCAACAACTTTGCGCTTGCCATTTTTGATCTGGATCTGCTTTTCCTTAGGGACGATTGCATCGAAGATTTTGTCGGCCATATCGACGGCCTGAATGCGCTGGCGGATGCTATCAGCCACCTTCTCTTCGTAACCGCTGTAGGTGTGGATAGCATACCATTGCCGTGTGCTGTCGTAGCGTTTTTTTGTCATTGTCTACCTCCCCAGGATAATTTGAAATAGATATTTAAATGCAGCATCGAGCAGCAAAAGCGTTGCACTAAACACTGCAATAAAGCCAAGTAGTGCACCAGACATTTTCCATGTCGTTGCGCGATCGGGCCAACGCACCATACGGAGCTCATACCAGGCCCCAGCAAAGTAATTGCGAATCGCTGAGAATGGGCCACGGCGCTGACGCTTTGGCTTAGTTACTTTTGGTTTTTTGGCCTCGGTTTTGGCTGATGCCACAGAGGTTGTCTTTTCTTTTGACGTTTTGGTTTTGGTGGGCGTGGTGTCTTGCGCGGTGATGCGCGTCACGCGGTTGGTTGATGATTTTTTGCTTGGTTTCGCCACAGCATACTCCCCAAATTTAATAGCCTGTCTTTGCAGGCTGTCAAGCTCTAGTGTAGCGCGCTGCAGTGAGGGTTGTCAAGAGATGAAAGCCCCAATCTACTCTTTTTCTCCGTTAGCACTTACAAGTGCTAACGCTGTTATGTGGCTCAGCTGGAGGTAACTAGTGGCAAAACGAAGTGTAGCAGCCAAACTCCTTCAGAGAATGCGGCTAAGATTTCTTATGCTTCTCACGCAGTGCTGCTTGCTGGGCTGCTGCGGGTAGTGCAAAGAAGAAGGTCGAGCCATGATTAAGCTGACTGGTAAACTCAATGCGCGTACCAAGCTTGCGAGCCAGCTTGGCTGCAATGTAGAGGCCAAGGCCGGTGCCGCCAGTCTCGCGCGTGCGGTAGTCTTCGCTGCGCCAGAAGCGTTCGAGGATGTGTGCTTGGTCGCTTTTGCTAATGCCAATACCAGTGTCGCGCACAGCGATGATAATGCGATTACCCTTCTTGCGTGCACTGAGGTGGATCTCCCCTTCTTTGGTATATTTAAGGGCGTTGGAGAGGAAATTTTGGATGAGTTCGCGCACATATAGTGAGCTCGCCACGACGTAGCCCAGCCGTGGCGACGTCTCGAGTGTGAGGGTGAGTTGCTTGTTGGTAGCCTGAGAGTGATATTGATGGTACAGGTCATCCATGAGTGCACGAACGTTAAGTAATTCTGGCATGTCGGCAGCACCACGCTCGGCTTGCGCAAGAGTACTGAGGTCATTAACCATCTTGGCTAAGAAAACGACTTGCTCGTGAGCTGCATCAAGATGGTCTTTGAGCGTGTGCTGTGGCATATCGCGCCGGTGGAGCATGAGCTGAATATTACTGAGTGCCCCCTCGGCCGCTGTCAAAGGAGTGCGAAGCTCATGGCTTACCACGCTGATAAACTCATCGCGCTCTTCTTCAAGCGATTTCTCTTTCGTAATGTCGCGCAGGATGAGGACGTAGCCATCGCTTGAACCGCTCATTGTGTTGAGCGCACGTATTGGAGAAAATATGATACTAAGACGGAGCATCTCGCCCGATACTTCCATCCACACATCATCGCGTGTTTGCGTAACGGCTGCAGCGTGAAGCAGCTGGGTGAGATAGACTGGTTGCTTGGCACTATCGCGCAGCGGAAGGATATCATCGATTAGCTTGCTATGTGGGCTTGTGTTGGTATCAAGCAAATCGAGCGTTGCAGCGTTGTAGAGTTGGATAATACCCTGCTGGTCGGTTGCGATAATAGCGGTCGCGAGATTGTTGATAATCGTTAGAAGCCGATCGTGCTGTAAGGTCATTGCCTCGCGACTGGTATGCAGTGCCGAGCGGTAGAGATTGTGGCGATATGCGAGGGCAACAATGACCACACCAAGCATAAAGGCCATCAACGTTGTTGTGGTAATATCAACAATACTTTGTGGCGTCAGCCAAAATGCATCAAGTGCTGCTGTAATAAAAAGCACGAGTGCACTGAGCAGCCACCCAGAGAAGCCAGCATAAGCAAAAGCCGCCAGCATAAACAACGACCACGCACAGGTAAACGGCACTGCTACGCCAGAGATGCTCAGGAGGTAGCTCGAAGCCAGCCCATGATACAAGACGAGCTGCCACGCTCGCTGCTTGTTCGTCTGTGATGAGCGGAAACAGGTGTAGAGACCAAGAGCAAGCCAAGCGCTGGCCGCTGCATAGAAAGACCATTCGCCTGCCCCAGGAATGCGCTGCATTGCATCAAGGCCGAGAAGTTTGCTGTACGCAAAAAGCAAGAGCGGAAAGACAACGCTGCTGACTCGCACGACAGTACTAGTTTGGCTATTGGTAGCGTATGGCGACACGCTTCTAGTATACCTGGAGTATGACGGTAGGCACAAGCGTTTTGTGTAATATTTACTGATGCTATATCATTGGTGTTTCGTGCTTAAGCCGCTGCCGGTGTGATCGGTAGTGAGGATCATACTGCTCTACCAGCCCCCAAAAGGCTGACGAGTGATTCATGTGGTGAGTGTGACAAAGCTCGTGAATCAAGACATAATCAATCAACTCATCAGGGAGTTTCATGAGCGCAATATTAAGGCTAATTGTACCTGTGCTGCTGCAGCTCCCCCATCGAGTACGCGCATGGCTAAATCGGATGCGCTGGTAGGTTGAGTTGGTGCACGCAGCAAGCTCGTGGAGGCGCTGTGGCAAGTAGGCTTTGGCTTCGCGGCGCAAGATGGTTGCAACTTCTTGTCGGATAGCGCACTGAACGGCTGGCTCGTCTATGGTGTGTTCTGGTGGGAGAGAGACGAGTAGCTTTTGCCTTGCGATGCGCACAGTCGGCTGATTGACCATCTGTGTGCGGATGATAGCGATCGAGTGATGCTTACCAATTACCTCTCCGTCTTGATAAACATGTGCAGCGTGCTGGCGCAGGAGCTGGCGGAGTGCTTGACGATGGGTTGCAATACTATGGCGGATGAGAAAGAGTGGTGCGTGCCGCGGGGCATTGGCGCAGAGCTGGCCATTTGGCGTAAGACGCATTGTGATGGAACGCGCCTTGGCGCTGCGCTTAATAACAATATCGCCAAACTCATCGTCGTGGAGCGTAGAAGACATAGATAAAAGCCTTCCTCCTTTTAGCCAAGATGTTATTTTATTTTACAATGTAGCGTGTCGAGCGAATTTGTCCTCGCCGTGGGGCGCTCGACATAGCGCGCATTGAGTGACTGGCTGGTGTCGGTGGTGGCACTTGAGTGCGCTGCTTTGCTACTGGTGGAGTTGTGGCTGGTGCTTTGCTCGGCAGAGCTTCGTCCTCAGTCTGTTGACCGATTTGCTTTAAGAAGGTTAGGGCAGCCCGGGACTGTGATGAGTACGGGTGCTTGCCACTGATGACAAAATAGAGTTCGCCTGCGTTTGGCTCGCTAAAGCGCCGCACATAGTAATCAAACGCCTCACGTGAGAGCCGCTGGTTCTTGACGCTTCGGCTGCGGGCTGTGGCGACATCCGTTTGGACCCAAATGATTACTGGCCGATAGCCTTCACTGCGCGCCCAGCGAACAAATTCACTTCGGCGAGCCCGAGTGTTGCTATCACCCTCGTATATAAAAGGCTGCTTGGTCTTAGCAATCTCTTGCAAAAATGTCTTCCCCACTACTGCCGCGGCTGCATCGTCTTGGCAGTAGCCCGAGAGCTCGTTAATATCAATAAAGGGTGAGCCAAAGGCCTTGGCAAACTGAGCGGCAAAAAATGTCTTGCCGCTACCGGGCAAGCCAACCATGAGTATTGCAAAGGGCCGAACTGGAGGCGTTGGTTGCATGTAATTTATTATAGCAGACTCCGCGTGGTGCGAGGGATTTTTAGCATAAACCAAATCAATATTCGCTTTACCATATAAAGTTCTTCCGGTTTGGCTATAGATTTGATATACTGGAGACAGTACAGAGGGGCATAGTACAACGGCTAGTATAACGGTCTCCAAAACCGTAGATTGAGGTTCGATTCCTCATGCCCCTGCCACAATAGTATCCAACCTCCCCGACGGAGGTATTTTTTGCCTAAAGGAGTGATATACTGGAGTTATGTCAGCCCATGATGCCATCACCCACCGCGTCAAGCGCGCTGTGCGGCAGGTTTCGCCAGCGGCTTTTGCAGAGCGTTCGGCGGCGCGCAAGACGGTGCAGCAGTTTGCTGAGCAAGCTGGCTTGGTTTATTTTGGGACGATCAACCCGCGGGATAATGACTATCACCCAATCCGCGGCTACACTATGTCGACTACTCATCGCGACCAGCACTATAGCGTCGGTAATATTCGCGGCTATAATGTCACGCTCGTGTCGCGGCGAGATATGGTGCGGATCGCCAATAGCCCCAAGCCGTCGCCGCAGCGGTGGCTGATAGCCGCGGTAGATATGTACACGCGTCGCGACGTGCCGTATATGTTCATCGGCCGGCAGGGCAAGATTGCTAGCTACCCGAGCTATAAATTACAACCACTTCGGCTCGGGATGTTTGGGCCGCAGCCAGATGAATTTATGCAGAAATATACAGTGTATGGTGAGCTTGGGCGAGCGGTCGAGATAGAGCGCTACCTCACACCTGATGTAGCATCGGTGATAGTATCGCATTTTGATGATCTCAGTATTGAGATCTCGAGCGGTGTCCTCTATATCTATGCCGCTATGGCAACGCCGACGATGGAGCTGCTTGACCGGATGGTTTCTGATGGTCTCTGGCTGGCAGCGACATTTGACGTGTTTGCCGAGCAGCTTGCCGCTGCGCAAGCTGAGCACCATACTACCATTCACCAGGGCTACCGCCATAGGTAGCCATAGGTGCTGAGATTGATGGTTTCCATACTCTTCCCCCTCTTCTACTTTTTAAGAATGCAGTAAGCAGTAATGCTACTAAAGCCTGTCGCTTATGCTGATGATTAAGAATTTGCCAAGCCTAGCGATAGCCCTTTAGGAACGTCATCCAAATAAAATAATGAGCAAAAACTGACGCAGAAAAGCAGAGGCTTAGGTAGTAAAACGGAAACGATCGATCATAGAACCGCACCGGTCGCTATGCTAACTCTTGCAATTGATCGTTACCACAAAAAACAGCATTCGTGAGCGAATGCTGTTTTTGATTGTTATTGCGATAAGACTAGCCTTTACGTGGCTTGACCTCGTTACGGCCGAGCGATTTCTTCGTCTCAGTGTAAGTAGCGTGCCGGCGAGCAATTGGGTCATACTTACGCAGAACAAGCTTATCTGGAGTGTTCATTGTGTTCTTGCGCGTTACGTAGGTACGGTGTTTGGTGAGGTTGCTCACAAGAGCAATAATCTTTCGCTTGGTATTGTTCTTCTTTGCCATTTCTTTACTCGTTAGATTTTATAAAATATCTTGGTTGATTATAGCATAGCCTATGGTGTAATGCTAGTAGCGACGGCGATTTGCTACTCGCTTGTGGTATAGGCGGCCCAGTTCGCTTGCTCATCAGCGCTCAGTGCTCGGGCCTCAGTGATAACAGCGGCAAGCTGTGAGGCGCTCACTGTGAAGGTTTCGCCACTGTCAATGTCATCACGTTGCCCCATCAAGGCTACCAAGCGATTCTCGGCATATGCCGCCTGCGCAGGGTTAAGCTGCTGAGCTTGATGATGACTCTTGATGAAGCGCCGCGCCACAAGCGACTGAGAGTCGCCATCTTGGGCAGTTAGTATAATTGGCTTTTGCTCTGATGTGGTAGTCTGGTTCTTCTTCTCAGAATGAGCTGGCGTGTGCTGCGCTTGCGATTGACCAGAGGTGGTTGCTGGACGATTAGCCTGCTTCTTGTCTGTCTTGCCGCGATTATCACGTTGCTGCTGCGGCCGTGGAGCAGTTTGTGCAGGGCGGTGCGGAGCTTCTTGTGGTTGCTGAGCTGGGATCATTGCCACGACATATGCGAGTGGCACTGTAATGAGCAGCAGGACAATTGCCGCGAGACCAGTTGCATATTGACGAAGTGCGCTCGATGGAGCGGGTGCGTGATGGCGAGAGAGCGTAATGAGTGCCCATAGTTTGCTCGTCAGTGCAAGACTCCCAGCGATCGGGAGATAGAGTGGCAGGAGCCATAGGTCGCGTGGGTGATGCTTTAGGTGTGGAATATTGCGCACAGCCTGCCACACAAGCCAACCAAGCACGAGCCCAAGGATCGTTACACTACTCCAGAGCGTTGCAGTAGTCGCCGTCCCGGTCAGAGTGCTGTATAGGTTGTTGACGAGCGTGCTGCAGAGTACGATCAGCGCCCCAAGATAAAGCAAACTCGCAAAGCAAAAGCCAATGTGTGTGAGCCAGACAAGTGGCCCCGCCCGCCGGATACGTGCGTGCTGATGCCAGAGTTGCCAATAGGCAGCACGGCTCAGTTGGGTATAGCTGCTTGCAATCCGGTAGAGTTCTACTGGATGGTTGATCTGCGTGAGAGCACTGTGTTGGTAGGCTGCGTGGTATTGTGCAGACAGAGACAGGGCAATGCTTGATGGATGATGCGCGGCACATGGCTGCGCTGTTGCATCGCTCTGAGTAAATTGCTTGAGTAGCTCAAGCCGGATAGCAAAGGTGTCACTCGTTATGGCATAGGCTTGGCCGTGGCGGCTCTGCATGGGCAAAATAACACGCTGCTGCATATCGAGCAGCCAACTGCCGATTCGCTGAGAGAGCGTCGCTCCACCAGTGTATTGTTGGCGGCCACTAACGAGCCCAATAGTTGGCTCGGCAAAGGGCAAGAGAAGGTTGATGGTCGATGGTGTCCAGTGCGCACGCGGAGTTGTGACAACCACAAGACTTACACGCCGCACCTTTTCGATCAGTGAGGCAAGCTGCGCATCATAGCTCATCATCTCAGGCTGCTCGACCACCGTTGTTGCGTATTCTTTAGCGATCGCTCTGAGAGACTGGTGAGCGTGTGACGTATCGTTGATCGAGACAAGCAGCTGGGTCGGCTTGCTATGCTCTTTGATGCTAGCGAGGCAGCTCTCGAATACTTCAGGATCTTCATCCTCAGCAACAACCAAGACCGCGTATTTTTTGCGGAGTGTTGCAGTGTAGGTTTTATTCTTGCGAGCACTTACCACGCGAAGCCACCAACTCAGGACGATCATGAGGAATATCACCCCTCCGACCCACCACCGATACCTGTCGATTACTTCCATACACTGCATAAAACCAGCCATTGCCATAGACTCCTCTTTATTTAATGGTTACTCTTATTCTAACACGAAACTTTATCGTACAAACACTCTATCGACAAGAGATTACTATAACGATAGACAGTATGTATTGTAGCCACGAATGCCCCTATTTGTCAATGGATTTTCGGAGAATTAGCTATTAGATACGACACAACCTCCCTAACTATAATGTACAGTTGGTGCGAAAAAGTTACAATACAACTGCCATACAGGTTTCGACTGGACGCTATGCAAGGCAGGTTTACCGCTGATATCTACTATGGAGAGAGCAAGAGCGAGTGTGTTGATAAAATAGGTCGCGTGGGTCGAAACAGTAAGGCTTGCTGGTACGTACCTCGTATGGTAGAATACCAAGTAATGCCGCGATAGCTCAGTTGGTAGAGCGCATCCATGGTAAGGATGAGGTCTCGGGTTCAAGCCCCGATCGTGGCTCCAGAATCTGACATTTTTCAGTTTCCAACGGTGTTACTGTCATTTTTGTTAAATATTCACGAAGTAAAAATCAGTGGTTCTCACCTGATCTGCTGCAGCCGTCCACCTTTCGGGCGCGTACGGTTAGGTTTGTAAGAAGAGGCTCAACCCAATTAATATTCCCCAAAGCAAAATCACTATTTTTTCTTTTTGTAACTTCTTTTCGCTTTCTCGACAACATACGTTTCTCACTCTAAAATGCCATCTAAAACACGTCAAGGAGTCGCTTTAATTTAACGCTCAAAAAAGTCGATTTGTTCTTGTAGAGTAAGAACCTTATTGCTATTTTTTCTCTGTTTTTGCTTCGTTGGTGGAAATTTTGACTAGAATGTATTTAGTATGTTCAGAGGGCAGAGCAAAGCCGCGAAGCAGATCAGATAACTGCAGATTCAAAAATTTGGCTTGTTTGTCATATTTTACCTTAGTATCGGTATAATACCCGAATGGAGCAAGGCCAGGGTATTCGCCACGTCGGATTTTTTAGCGAAACCCACGCTTGGTATTTTCTGACAAATTATCTACCATAGTATTTTGATTAACTAAAAACAATATTAAGCATAAATTTGCCTTGACTGGTATTTTCGAATCAAAATGTTTGGAACTTCAAATCAACAACTTTCTTTTTAATCTAAAAGATAGATAATTTGCCCACCGTCAACACTATTACGAGCCAAACGATCAGGAAGCTACGATTGCTGGACTTAATGTATCCAAAATCGGGATACATGTAGTATAATATCCTTATGAAAAAAACTATTAAATACATAGATTTGTTTGCGGGGCTTGGAGGTATACGTATCGGTTTAGAGCAAGCATTAAATGATGCTGGACTAATTGGTGAATGCGTCTTTACGTCAGAGATAAAACAACACGCAATTGACGTCTATAAAAAAAACTTTCGAGATGAAGTAATCTATGGTGATATCACAAAGATAAATCCAAAAGATATACCAGCGTTTGATATTCTACTTGCTGGTTTTCCGTGTCAGCCATTTAGCTCGGCAGGGTCAAGGAAAGGCTTTACTGATACGCGTGGAACTTTATTTTTCAATATTGAAGAAATATTGAAGATAAAAAAGCCAAAAGCATTCTTACTTGAAAACGTTGAAGGTCTGGTAACACATGATAGAATTGATAAAACAAAACGAATTGGTAGGACGTTAGAAACGATTTTGGAACACTTAGAAGCATTAGGGTATAAAGTGTCTTGGAGGTTGATAGATGCTAGCAAGTTTGGAGTGCCACAAAAGCGTAAACGTATCTATATTACGGGTTCGTTAATGGATGAGATCAATCTAGAGGACTTGACTGAAACAAATTCGTTACTAGGTGATGTTTTAGAAGAATCTCCTACTAGCCCGACATACTTGACTTCGGAACTTGCCGAAAAACTGCTAAAAAAGTATTCGCCAAGCGAACTGGTTGGTAAACAGATCAAAGATAAGCGAGGTGGCAAAAATAATATTCATAGTTGGGATGTTGAATTAAAGGGCGCAGTCAGCGCCGAACAGAAGCAGCTCTTAGAAGCTATCTTACGTCAACGCCGACGAAGGGAGTGGGCAACTCTCAAAAAAATCAAATGGTCAGACGGCATGCCATTAACCCTAGAAGATATCGCATCATTTACCTTACGCCCGCTTTCGCCCACGTTTAGGCAAGATTGCAATAAACTAAAAGCCAGCCTTGAAGATTTGGTTAAAAAAGGCTATTTAACATATGAGACACCAAAACAAGCTCATGATAATGAGGATCTACGTGGCTATAATATCGTTGCTGGCAAATTAAGTTTTGATATCAGTAATATTCTCAATCCAAACGAAGCAACTCCAACACTAGTTGCTATGGATGTGACTAAAATGGCTATTCTCCAAGGCAACAAATTTAGACGATTAACAACACGCGAGGGTCTAAGATTGTTTGGTTTTCCTGAAACCTATGACATTTCTCCAGTATCATACAGAGAGGCTTTTGATCTATTAGGTAATTCAGTTAGCGTAAATGTCATTAAATTGGTTAGTGGGCGAATTATTGATACTGTTTTTATCGAGAAGAATCGTAATATGGCAGAACTTCCCGAACCCAAGACTCAGGATTCTCTGTTCGCATTGGATATCGTTCCAAGGTCTGCTTAATAGCATTTACGAATGCTTCTTTCGATGCGAATGGCTGAAAACCAGCGGAGTTGTTCTTAAAATTATATGGACGAATATTATAAATTTTACCTCGCTTACGTTGGACTCTTAACGGTAATTCATTCGCCGGACAAGTAATTTCCCAAATTTTTTTAAGCCAAATATCTTTGATTGTCAGAATGCCATTCTCTAATGTATAGCCAATGATTAGATAATCGGCGTCTAACCTGTATGACTTAGTTTTGAGACTATCAACATAAGCATCAAATGGAGCAACGTCAAAATTCGGTGATTCATTATAATCAAAAGTCTTTATTTCCAGCAAGTCGCTCATATTGTCGCTGCCAAGATAGAAATCTGGAAAAATTTGTGTATTGGCGTCTGTCCTAAAATAAATATCATTGAGGCGCATCCAAGCTCCTAGCCATTCTTGCAGTAGGTTGCCTGTGGCGCTCTTGTTGTTTATGTTAATCGAGAGATCAAGCAATTCTAGGCTGATTTTGCCTTGTGCGCCTATAATATGTTTGGCTTTTAATTCATTAAATAAGACCTGCGCTTTAATCCCATAGTTCATATCCGTATTATATCATTGAATTCGCATTATACTTGACTTTCACTTATGTTATTAAGGCCGCATACTTCCCAGTATACTTCGTTACTAAGGCGGTTTTTGAGTTGTGAGGTAAAAACTACCTAACGTCTATAACGTTTTAATAATGGCGGGCCACTTTTTTGTGGTTGGGTTAGTGATACCCGCAAAAAAATACGAAAACCATGTTTTTGAGCAATTAAATAAAAATTGACAGATGAAGTGACAGGCTTTGCCAGCAAATATATAATCCAAAAATCTAGGTCTTATATTGTTTAGCGGACTTGTCTCCGCGGCATATCAGATATACGCAATTTTTCTTGTCACTAATGCGATCATTATTTAGACAGTCTAACTATAGGTACTCCTCTATCTCTGATTTATATGTTTTCGTGACATAATAAGCTCGAGCGAAAGTGTATAATCGATCCATAGTAGAATCTATTGATTACCCCATTCTTGATGGGGTGATCTTTGTTGTTGACCGATGACGTGGATGTTTCTTGCTTGTTGAAATTATGTGACGAGAAGCGCCATTCCCTGCCACACTATCAGAATGAGCTTAGACCGGCCGGCGGTGACGTGGCAGCCGATATACATGACCTGTTGGGGCTGGTGCTTGGTGGCGGCCTGGCTGTGGAGGGGTAACTTCGGCTAAGCCATAAGGCGTAGCTGCAGTTATTGGGTAGTCGTCTATATAGGATTTAGCTGATGATTGCGAAGCACAGTATGAGCCAAGCGGATAGTCGCATCGCGTGGTCGACCGAGGCCCACTACCGAGAGAACTCGATTTATCGTAGGAGCGAGTAGTAAATATGCTAATAAAGTCGATTTGTTTTTCTCTTATGTCTGATGACATCAGCGTGCTGTCTGGTTCGTACTGAGCATATAGCAGTGAGTCGGCATCAAGATTGCCACGTGCATCGTAAAGTACTCCCAGCTTCGTCGCTAGATGACCAAGCGCGTTGCGGATAGTAAGGATTCCATCACGGCCATGAGTGATTTCTCTGGCGTGGAGAGGGCTTTTTGCAGACCCGCTCATCCCTATCTCGCGACCCCATTGCACGGTAAATGGTGTGAGGTCGCGGGCAAGTTGCTCGACGTGGTTGGCTATTTTGTCGCGCTGTGCAGTGTCCACCTCGCTATCCTTTCGCACAACAAGGGACGGAAAAAGTGGTATAAGAGGATGCCTGCGGAGCTCTTCCTCTGATATTGGCCGCTCGGTTGGCTGGTAATCTTCTCGTACTTGACGAGCCTGAGGTGGTCTGTCGAGCACAGCAGCGATGAGAATATGATCGAAATGCTTTTTTGTCATAAAGGACAGTATATCGCAAAAGTTCTTTTATTAACAGAGGTACATTACATGATTGTGTGATTTATGCTTTGACACTTTGACATTGGCAAAAAATTTGCTATACTAATTCACAGTTAGTTCATTTTATTTGCCGGAGTCGTCTAGTGGCAATGACAGGAGACTGTAAATCTCCCGCTTTTTAGCTTCGTAGGTTCGAGTCCTACCTCCGGTACCATTTCTGCCGCTTTAGCTCAGCTGGTCAGAGCAACTGTTTTGTAAACAGTAGGTCTACGGTTCGAATCCGTAAAGCGGCTCCATACGTATATAGCGAAGACTTTCTTAAGGAGGAGGTCTTTTTTGTTTTTTGCAATTACGTAGTAGCTGTAATTGGTGAGGACATATTCCCTACTCTCTGCATGGACGCACAAAGAATAATGTTGGAAGTGTGGTAATTCTGTGTATGTGTAGTGAGGATAGTGATATATCAGGCTTACGCAGCGAGAACCCCCGCCCTGAGAATGTAAATAAGGCAGCATACACATTACTGCCTTATTGATTGTATTTAACCATTATATATTATAACACGCGGACTACATCGTAATGCGGCGTGGTGCACTGCGCTGAGTACGGTTGGTGGGCATTGAGGCCCTTGCTGGCGGATGAACAGCAACGGACTGTCGACTATATGCGACATTTGGCTGCGGCTGCGGAGGTGCTTGGGTATACGTTGGTGCTGCTGGAGCGGGCAATGCAGCCGGTGGATGGTAATACGCTGTTGAAGGTTGTTGCTCTACCTGCTGAGATGGCACAGTAATGCGTTGCTGGGGTTGCTGGCGAGGTTCTGGTTGTGCTCGGTGGTGCTGCGGTGATTGCGCAGAGGTAGCTTGGGGTTGTATCTTGGCCCGAATGTGCTGGGCTTTTTTGTGGTTACCAGCGCGTTCGTAGCCTTCAGCCAGGAGCTGATATGTTTGGGTGCCAGGTTCTAGTTTAGCAGCCCGTTCAAGCGACTCCAGCATTTTCTTATTATGGCCGAGCTTTTCCTGCACCTTGGCATAGGCAATATGCCGCGCAGCCAGCTTGTCCTCCATTGCCAGCGCTTGTTCAAAGGCGAGAGCAGCTTTGTCGTAGCGCTTGGTTTCGTAATAGATGAGGCCAACATTATGCAAGCTCGACGCGCTTGGCTCGAGACTCTGAGCAATCTCAAAGCACTCGATCGCATCATCGAAGGCCTTCTGCTTGGCGTATAAAATACCGAGCCGGTTATAGGCAGTTGCGTTACGCTCATCCACCCGCAGAATCGTCAGCAGTGCCTTTTCGGCGCGGAGATAGCGGCGATCGCGCAGCGACTCTTGAGCCACTTCCCACAGGCGATCAAGCTTACCCGAGAGTCGCATTGGTAATTGTGAGGTGGTCTCGGCAACTGATTGCTGCTGCCATAAGGCAAAGGCACCAGCGCAGGCTACCAATAATAATCCATACATAGTTATAGTATACCACATGCCAGCAGCTGAATCCGCACGCTGGCATTAGCAGTAATGCGCTCGTGTGCGCGTGCGATATGTTCTGCCTGGGTAAGCAGCTGCTGTGATGGCTGCGTCCGGAGTGTATGCCATATAATGTGCAACACACACTCAAGTAAGAGCAATGCACGAGCTCGATCGTGGCTATAGCGCTGCCCAATCATGATGCGCTGGCGGGTAGTACCAGTGATATATTGGCGTGCGTCGGTCATTGTCAGGGCAATGGCGCGAAACTCCTCGTCATTAGCAGCCAAGCGTGCGATCGTCGCAGGTTGCTGCCGAGCAATGAACTGTAGCTGAGCACGACGCGTCGGGTCAATAATGCTAAGTTGATCAAGCTGAGCAGCTGTTTGGGCTTGCTGAGGTGGGATAATACGGACGGTCTGGACGCGTGAGCGAATTGTTGCCAGCAAGCGTTGGGGTTGATGGCTGGTGAGGATGAGATGAAGCGCGTGGGGCGGCTCTTCGAGTAGCTTGAGAAAGGCATTTTGGGCGGCAGGTGTCATCCGGTCGGCATCATCGATAATGACAAATTGCCGAGCCATTGCCTTGCCCTGAGTAAGTGTGTGAAGCGAGCGGATGTCATCAACGTGAATTGTCCCGCGTTGCTGGTCATCATGGCCCTGGCTGGTATGAGGCCGGAGGATAAGTGCGGTGCGACTCGCGACCTGCCGTGCTGCGGTCATAAGCCCAAGTCCAGGCGCGCCAACAAGAAGCAATGACTGCGGTGGCTGCTGCGCAAGCCGCCTAAGACGCTGCTCGGTGCGGGGGTTATAAACGAGCGATGGCATCGGCTCCCTCAGGAAAGAGTGCCATAAAGGCTGCTGGCGGCGGTGCAACAAACGTCTGACGTAGGCCCGCACGAGTTGTGATTTCGAGCTGGTAGGCGTGCAGAAGGAGACGCTCCCCTGCTGATCCATAGATGCGATCACCAACAATCGGTGTGCCAATATATGCCAGATGGACACGCAACTGATGTGTTCGGCCAGTGCGGGGGCGCAGAGCGAGTAAGCTCATGCTGGGCTGCGAGGCGAGTACTTTGTAGATTGTTTGGGCAGATTTGCCGCGTGGATCGGCTCGAAAGGTGCTTGGCGTAGCCGGGTTGCGCCCCAGCGGGACATCGATCTTGGCTTGCTGCTGACGGGGTTGCCCTGCCACAATCGCTAGATATGTCTTCTTAGCGTGGCGCTCGGCAAATTGCTTCTTAAGCCGCTGGAAGGCCTCTGGTGTACGCGCACCAATCATTACTCCACTGGTGTCGCGGTCGAGCCGATGGACAATCCCTGGCCGATTTGTCTCCAGTCCAACCGAAGTATAGCGCCGGAAGAAGTCTGCTACCGTAAACTCATCATTGAGCGCACCTTTGCTGTGTGTGAGGATACCAGCTGGCTTATTGATAACAATCACATCATCATCGATATAGAGGATCGGGAGGGTTTTGTCACTATGGTCGGTTGCGTTAGGTAGATTGATGGCAATACTGTCGGTTTCTGCTACCAGTTGGCGTGGCTGACAGACGACTCTATCGTTGACAGCGACGTGACCAGCCTTGATGTGTTTTTGCCAAGTGGAGCGACTGGTCTCGGGGTGGCGCGTTGCAAGCAGGCTATCAAGGCGCTGGGTGGTGCGCTGCTGCTGAAAAAGATAAACGTCCTTACCCTTGAATGGTAGGCCGTAGGTCGCAATGTCACTGAGTGGGTTGGGGAGAATTTCTCCTGTTGCATCACTTTTTGCGGTGTAGATCTGCTGCATGATGTAGGGTGCATGATCCTCCGCCGTGTCGTCGATGAGCAAAAAGTACTGCCGGCGGTCGAAGCGAAAACGCACCAGCTGGTTGATAGGCTGTGGGTGGCTACTGGCGATTTGGTCGATGTGACGCGGGACATTATCGTCAGTTACTTGACGAAACTGGCGTAAGATAGCAAGGAGGTCGCTTGATGTGATTTTCATACAATGGCTCCATCTTGTGCTATGCTCATGATGTACTCCGCAGGCCAACCGCCTTTTGTACGCGGAGGAGCGTGATGCTAGCGACCTCATTCATTGCTCGCTCAGAGCGCTCGAGAGTAGCAAGCAGTGTCTCATCGGAAATGTCCGCGAGCCGCGTTTGAAAATCAGTGAGGAAGGTAGCCACCGCCTCAGCTACTGCACGCTTGAGTGGACCATATTGGGTCTGCCCTACCCACTCGGCATTCACCTCGGCTTGCGGGCGATTGGTTAAGATTGCAAGCAGTTGAAGCAGATTAGTAATGCCTGGCTGGCGTTGCCAGTCGAAGTTGATAACACCAAGCGAGTCTGTCGTGGCAGCCATGATCTTTTTGCGCGCTTGGGCGGGGGTATCAGCAAGGTTGATCTTGGATTTTTGATCGTTTGAACTCTTACTCATCTTCTTTTCTGGGTTTGTCAGGCTGCGGATGCGTAGACCGGTGTCGCGCTGGATGAAGGCGGTTTGCTTGGCAGTTGGCTCTGGTACAGTGAAAAGCTCGCCAAACTTATGATTCATGCGCAGTGCAATATCACGGGTAATTTCCAAGTGCTGGAACTGATCCTCACCGACTGGCACCCATCGGGCGTTGTAAAGAAGGATATCAGCTGCCATTAGGACAGGGTAATTAAAGAGCCCAACGGTGACAGTACTGTTGTTATCAGCCGATTTTTCTTTAAATTGCGTCATGCGGCTCATCTCGCCAAAGCCAGTAAAGCAATCTAAAATCCACGTGAGTTCACTGTGCGCTGGGATGAAGCTCTGCCGGTAGAGAAACGTATGTTCGTCGGTGATGTCGAGCCCTGCTGCGATGAAGTACTTGAGGTTTGTTAGTGTATTCTCGTAAAGTGTCGTGTGGTCGATCGGCGTGGTAAAGCTGTGGAGGTCGGGCACAAACATATTGAGCTGGTAGCGCCCAGCGTAGCGCTGCTGCAGCTGTACCATTGGCACAAAGGCACCAAGATAATTGCCAAGCGTTGGCTCTTCATTGCTACGAATTCCGGTGAGGATAACTTCTTTAGACATATACGTAGTATAGCATTTTCGGTGGCGAGTTTGAATAAGAGGTCAGAACATACAGTATATGAGGTACTATACGAAACGATATCATTGACATGGAGTAGCGTTTCTGGTTAGCTAGACAGTAAGGGTTCGTTTCGAACAATCGAGACGAGAGGAGTTAAGAAAGACGACAGGAGAACACCACGAACGACACTCATAATGTACTGTTTATTGATTTGCTAATGTCAAGAAAAATCTAAGGAGCACCATGCTAAAAACCATCAAAACGAAAAAAAATACGACAAAGTATACTCTTGTTGCACTGGTGGCAGGCTTTGCGCTGCTGAGCGTAGGGTCGAGTTATATTCACGCACGATCTGCACAGAACTCTAGCAATAGCAATCTATCTAACATTACTGCCAACACCAATACCGATGGATTCCAGCAATCAAATCACTACAATACGCCAAAAGGCTTCATGAATGACATCCAGACAATCTTCAAAGGAACGGATGACTACTACCACCTCTACTACCTGCTCAATAAAAACTATAAGTCGAGCAACGATGGTACTGAGTGGTACCATATTCGTACCAAGGATTGGGAGCACTTTGAAGACCTCGGTGTGGCGATTCCTAAGTTTGTTAACGGCTGGTCGGCAGTTGCTTCGGGTTCGGTGTATCAGAATCGTAATGGATTTTTCCGTGACTTACCCAAAACGGCAATAATTGCCTACTTTACGAGCTATACTGAGACTGGCCAGCACCAATATGCGGCATATTCACTTGATGATGGCCGCACCTACCACCCGTATAATCACAGTCAGCCAGTTATGAAGGCGAAGTCCAAAGAGCAGAACTTCCGCGACCCACACGTCTGGTACAATGAATCTACCAAGAAGCTGATGATGTATCTGGCTGAGGGCGATAAGGTTGGTATCTACTCAAGTACTGACGGAAAAAAGTGGGAATACCAGGGCGCAACCATGCTCAACGGTAGCACACTTGATGGCAAAGATCTTGGCCTTATTGAGTGCCCTAACCTCAAGAGTTTTTATGATCCACAAACAAAGACCACCAAGCACGCGCTGCTCTTTGGGGCTAATGGCTATCAATATGGTTCGACAACAGGCAGCTACTACATGATTGGCCACCTCGAAGCCAATGGTAACTTTGTCGCCGAGCAGCAACCAGAGCGGCTTGACTACGGAACGGATTACTACGGCGCTAATTACTACCAAGAAAGCCCAACACGCGTTAAGAGTATTGGCTGGATGGGCAACTGGGAGTACTCACAAGGGCAGATTCTGAAGGATGACGGCCAAGAGGCGAAGCATATCGGCTCGATGAGCTCAACCCATTCCCTCTCGATGACCCAAAAGGATGGAAAGTATGTCGTGCGGTCGCGCTTGATCAATAACAATGCGCGCACCAGCGGCCTCCGCGCAAAGCACTCGGCCCGAACGTCGAAAACAGCACCTGATGGCTACCACAAAGAGTTGCTCAAAGTTAATCGCAAAGCTTCGCAAGAGATTAGCCTTCACTTTGCAAACAATACGGCAAATACGAAAGGCCACGTTCGAGTCTTTATCAATCAAAAAGACAGCCGCGTGAGTGTTGACCTTAATACCGAGACTGGCACCTACGAGGTGAAACGGAATAGCTCGAAGATCACTGGTGAAGCGAAAAATAAGTACGAGAAGGCGTATGCAGTATATAATAATTGGCAAAATCGCCAGCGCTACTTTGTCTATCTCGTTGCCGACAAAGGGAGCCTTGAGATTGCTATGCCAGATGGGCAGATCTATTCGCTGATGAAGCTATCAAGTGA
>CAUTJK010000003.1:0-24308 GCA_963538815.1 uncultured Candidatus Saccharibacteria bacterium
GCAATAAGTTTGGCATAGCGTTTGCGAATCTCGTGGCCAGTGATGGCTGTCTCAATCACGACATTGCGACGCTGGCGCTGAATTGTCTTGAAGTGCTTTGGTATCATCACGGCATCGAGTGTGCCGTAGAGAATCGTTATCGGTAGCGGCGGGAGATTACAGGCATCACTGAGCGAGGTTTGGAGTAAAATGCTATTGCGTGCCGTCTTGGCGTATGGCGAAAACCCTTCGCGGCTGACATGAAAATTCTTCTGCGTCCGTTTGTATTGATTGACTGCGCCGATGAGCTTTGGTGATGCGTTGATCGCCTTAAGAAATCCTTTACCGATTGTCTTGAGGAGCGCCTCGCGTAGTGGGCGCTTAGCGATATCACGTGGTAGATAGATCGGTGGTGAGCATAGCACAAGCTTTTGGACGCGGCGAGGAAACAGCTTGGTGTATTCAATAGCGACTAGTGTACCAAGTGAGTGTCCGCACAAGATTACCTGGCGCAGTGGTGTAGCATGACGAATCGTTTTGCGCAGGGCGCGTGCATGATCGGTCAGGGTATAATCGGGCCAGGCAGGCTTGCGCGATTGGCCAAAGCCTAGCAAATCGACTGCCAAGACTGGTTGATCGCCAAGCTGATTCAGTACATCTTGCCAAATATTATGATTTACCCCGATACCGTGTATAAGGACAATAACCGGCCGAGATATGTCGTGCCAATCGCCACATACTTGGGTATGCAGCGGATACGCCAGGCCAAATAGTTCGTGGAGTTTGTCATACATACTAGTGTGATATTGTATCATTTTTTGCAGGCTAGCCGCAAAGGAATGGTGACATAATGCATATAAGGGACTTGTTAACACTTCTAGTGTCTAGAAGCTACACTCTATCTCACTACCCTTAGTAATATTTTACTATAGCAAATACCCTGCCATATTGACAGGGTATTTGTGAGGCGTAGGCAAGAATGCTTAACGCTTCGAGTATTGCTCGCGTTTGCGGGCGCTGCGCAAGCCGTATTTTTTGCGCTCTTTTTCGCGTGGGTCGCGGCGCAAGAATTCGGCCTTCTTGAGTGTACCGCGCAGGTCTGGTGCGCCGACGGTAATCGCTTTAGCGATCGCCATCTTGATAGCATCAACCTGACCGCTGAGGCCACCACCCTTCACCAGGACGGTAACGTCAAATTCTTTTTGCTTGCCAACCAAGGCCAGTGGGTCAGTCACTTCAGCTAGCAATGTCTTGTTGCCTGATAGGTAGTCAAGCGCCGACTTGCCATTGATCGTTACATTTCCCTTACCCTTGACCAGTCGAGCGCGGGCAGTAGCGCTTTTGCGCCGGCCAAGACCATAGTCGTATGTTGCTTGTGCCATTTATTGTACCTCTACTTTCTCTGGTTGCTGTGCGGCGTGGGCGTGCTCTTCGCCAGCAAAGACGCGGAGACGAGCTAGGCGGTCTGCTGCAAGCTTGTTTTTGGGTAGCATACCCTTCACAGCAGCAGTAATGATGCGCTCTGGTGCGTTTTCGCGCACTTCCTTGAGCTGAGCGTCTTTGATACCACCAGGGAAACCACTGTGATGGTAGTAGATCTTATCCGTCTCTTTCTTGCCAGTCACAACAGCCTTGGCTGCGTTGATGACGACAACGTAATCGCCTCCATCGACGTGCGGCGTGTAAGTTGGCTTGTATTTGCCGACCAAGTACTGCGCAATGGTTGTCGCAGTGCGGCCAAGTGGTGCTTGGCTCGCGTCGATTAAGATCCAGCGCCGGCTAACATCGGCTGGCTTCTGCGAAAATGTTTTGTGAGCCATAACTATTTCGCCTCCTTTGTGGTTGCCTCGGGCTTAGGCATTGGCTTGAGCTCGTCAACAAACTCAATCATTGCCATCTGCGCACCATCACCACGGCGCAGACGTGTCCGATACACACGCACGTGGCCGCTTGGCCGATGGCTGAGTTGCGGGGCAATCTGGTCAACCAATTTGATTGCTGCAGCTTGTGTGCTGAGCCCGGCAATTACTGCGCGGCGATGAGCGAGGTTACCCTTCTTAGCTTTGGTAATGAGCTTTTCGATGTAGCGCACCAACTCTTTGGCCTTGGGTAGCGTCGTTTCGATTCGCTCCTCGACAACCAAGCTGGTTGCCAGGCCTTTGAGCAGGGCTCGACGTTGATCGCGTTCGCGGCCGAGCTTGCGCCCTTTGTATCCGTGTCGATGCATTTAGAGCTCCAATTCTGCTAGTTTATCTTTTACTTCGTCGAGGGCTTTGCTGCCAAAGCCTTTGAGCTCGCGCAGGTCCTGCTCCGTCAAAGTGACGAGGTCGTGGACAGTGCGAATCTCATTGTTGATGAGCGCGTTTGCGGTGCGGGCACTGAGGCCAAGGTCTTCGATCGAGGTGTTCAGCTCGTTGTCTTCCTCAGCAGTTTGAGTACCAAGCGCTGGTGCCGATACGACAGTTGTACTGCCAGCAAGAGCGGTATACTGATTGACCAAAATTGCCGCAGCTTGCTCGAAGGCATCGCGTGGCGTCAAGCTACCGTCAGTCTCGACAGTCATCTCAAGCCGCTCCAGGTTGGTTTCTTGGCCAACACGAGTTGGATCGACCTTGAAGCGCACACGCGTCACGGGGCTAAATTGCGCGTCCATGGCGATCATGTCGCTGTGCAGCCGGTTAGCACTCGACTCCTCCATCGGGTAGTATCCCCGACCAGCCTCGGCCACCAGATCAATAACGACACTCGCTTGCGGGTCATCAATCGTGCAGATGACGTGCTCAGGGTTGACAACCTCAACCTCAGCATTAGCTGCAATATCCCCAGCGGTTACCGCACCAGCGCCCTGCTTCTCAAGGTGCAGCTCAACCGGCTCATCGCTATGGACGACCAGGTCAACGCCTTTGAGGTTGAGCATGATGTCGGTGACATCTTCCTTGACGCCAGGTACAGTGGTAAACTCATGCGTCGCACCCTGCATCCGGAAAGCCGTAAAGGCCCCACCGCGAATACTGCTCAGTAGTACCCGGCGCAAGCTGTTGCCCAGCGTATTGCCGTAGCTGGCGTGCAATGGCTCAATGACAAATGTGCTGCTGTGCGGTCCATTGTCATCGATGCGCGCCAACGCCGGATCGTGAATTAATTTAGACATGTACAAAATTCTCCTTACCCTTGTTAGCGTGAGTAATACTCAACAATCAGCTGCTCGTTGATGCCAGCTTCAGCTTCTTCGCGCTTTGGCTCGCCCGATACTTCGATCTTGAGTTTTTTGATATCGCTCTTAAGCCAACTCAGTGGTGGTTGGGAGGTGTTGCCGTAGATGTCGTCAATTGCAGTAAAGTAGCCAGACTTTGCACTCTTTGGCCGAACGGTAATAACATCCCCTGCCTTGAGGCGAATTGATGGGATATCGACGCGGCGACCATTAAGCTCAAAGTGACCATGGCTTACCAGCTGGCGGGCCTGGCGACGACTTGTCGCAAAGCCAGCACGGTACACAGCGTTGTCGAGCCGGAGCTCGAGGAAGCGGAGCAAGTTCTCGCCACTCAGGCCTGGCTTGCGAGTTGCTTCGTTCATAAGCTTAGCAAACTGCTTCTCCAGTAGGCCATACATGCGGCGCACCTTCTGCTTTTCGCGCAGCTGCGTTGCGTACATGCTTGGCTTGCTCTGACGGCCATGAGCGTGCTCGCCCGGAATACCGCTCTTGCGCGCCAAAATCTTGTGTGCCTTAGGGTGAAGTGCCACACCTTCGCGGCGGCTCTGCTTCACGATTGGGCTTCTATCTCGTGCCATTTACGCCCTCCTTGCCTTTCGTGGGCGAACGCCACCGTGTGGCACACCCGTTACATCTTTGATGCTATTGACGGCAATGTCGAAGCCGGCCATTGCGCGAATTGCCGCATCACGGCCGAGCCCAACACCCTTGACAAATACGTCAACAGTGCGGATACCGTAGCTACTCTTGGCAGCTTCTGCGGCTTTTTCTGCAGCAATCTGTGCTGCATAGGCTGTGCCCTTCTTGCTCCCACGGAAGCCACATGCACCAGCGCTGGCAGCGGTCAAGACGTTACCCTTGCTGTCTGCAAATGTGACAATAGTGTTGTTAAAGGTTGCCTGTACGTGCAGCTGACCAGATGGGACTGATCGGCGCTGCTTTTTCTTGGTGGATTTTGCTTGTGCCATATCTCGTCCTTTCTCCTACGTCTTACTTGCTGCCTTTGGCTGTGCTCCGCCGACGGCGATCGCCTTACCCTTGCGAGTTCGTGCGTTCGTTCGAGTGCGCTGGCCGCGTGTTGGCAAGCCATTTTTGTGCCTCAAGCCGCGGTATGCACCGATGTCTTTGAGGCGTTTGATATTGTTGGTCACCAGGCGTTGCAGATCTCCTTCAGTGACATAATCTTTGTCGATAATGTCGCGAAGTTTCTGCTCCTCAGCCTCGGTGAGATCTTTCACCCGAGTGGTCGGCTCAATCTTTGCCGCCGCAAGGATGTCTCGAGCAAGCGTGCGCCCAATACCATGGATGTAGGTAAGAGCAATGTGCACTTGCTTGTCTGATGGGATAACTACCCCAGCAATTCGAGCCATGCTTAACCCTGCCTTTGCTTATTCTTAGGTTTTTTCTTGTTGATGACACGGAGTCGGCCTTTGCGCCGGACCAGCTGATCATCGGGGCTGATCTTTTTGACACTCGCACGAACTTTCATGAGCGTACAAATCTCCCTACAGGAAAAACCTGCCGTTACTGAGAACAGCGGTGATATCAGGCCGCCGCTCTACGTTATTAAACGCGTGCGCGGAAGACGATTCTACCCTTCGTGAGATCGTACGGGGTTAACTCGACTTCCACGGTATCGCCTGGGACCAAACGGATATGATGCTTGCGCATCTTACCGCTGATATGAGCGATGATGCTTAGGCCGTTCTCTAATTCTACCTTAAATTGCGTATTAGGCAGTGCTTCCACTACCTTGCCGCGCAATTTGATAACTTCTTTCGAACTTGCCATAGATATACAGCTTCGTATTATACGCTATTTCTCTGTAGGAGTAAAGAGGTGTAGCCAGCTTTTTGCATTAATTATTGTGAGATTATGGATGGCACTATTCTTATGTCAGAATGGAGCCGTAAGAGAGGTAGCTTTTGCGATAAGCAACTTCTAAACGGTGTATAGGCTTAAAAGCTCACTATCACTCCACAGCCTCTATTCCGCTACGGTTCTCCATTCCCCTCTTTCTATATTCGAATTGCAATGATACCTCATAACACACGTTCGAAAGGCTCATGAACGAATTATTATGGAATACGGAACCGTATCAAAAAATACCGCCACAGATGAAGGTGGCGGTATTTTTGCGAGATATATACTAGTGATAGCCTTATGCCTTTGCGGCAGTACGCCGTCGGCCGAGGAACCCACGCTTCTTTGGCTTAGTATCAAGGTCATCGACCGAGAAGTCGTCATATGTTACCATCAGCGCTCGTGAGTTAATCTGGCGAAGCGTCTCGAGGCCGACCGTCACAACAATGAGCAAGCTCGTACCGCCGATTGCCATGTTGTTAGCATTAATGCCAAGTTGTGCAAAGATGTAGTCGATCGCAAACGGAATGACGGCAATGAGCCCCAGCGCAAGCGACCCAAACAGATTGAGCCGATTGACGGTGCGCGACAGATATTTTTCGGTGGTTGGGCCAGGGCGAATCCCTTCAATGAAGCCACCTTGGTTTTCAAGACTCTCCGTAATCTCGCTCGCATTAAAGACGATACCGGTGTAGAAGTAGGTAAAGGCAATGACGAGCAAGAAGTAAATCGATGGATAGATAAGCACTGTTAGACCACCGGTGGCGTATGTCTGAGCAGTCGGTGCTTGGAACCACTGGATGAGGTTATTAGCCAATTGCTGATTTGCACCAGGTGTCGCATGTAATAGCTGCCCCACAAAAGCTGGCAAGCTGAGGAATGCCACTGCAAAAATAACTGGTACCACACCCGCAGCAATGAGCTTGATAGGCAAGATACTCTTAATGCCACCATACGAGCTATTGCCGCCAACCCGCTTGGCATAATTGATCGTGACAATGCGCTGTGCTTCGTTAATCTTAACGAGGAGATAGAGCAAGATGAGGCCGATCGTCCCAAGAACAACTACTGTCCAGAAGGTTGTTGGGTTAACAGGTAGTGAGAACCAGCCGAAGACGCTGAGCGAACCATCTTGAGTATTGAAGAGCGATGAGTAGATCGACCCAAAGGTGGTTGGCAGCTGGCTAATCACACTGGCAAAGATGAGCAGGCTAATACCATTACCAACGCCCTGCTCTGTCATCAACTCGCCGAGCCACATCAAGAGGAGTGACCCAGCAGTCAGTGCTGTTACGGCAACAATCCACTCATGGAGCGAACCAGCTACCGTACCAGTTGTGCTCCCAGCCAGGACTGATTGGCGCAAAAAGTAGATGATACCGATCGATTGAGCAATCGCCAGCGGCACACTAGCGATACGCGTCCACTGATTGATCTTGCGTCGGCCCGACTCACCATCTTTGTGCATCTCCTCAAGGCTTGGGATGGCTTTGGTAAGGAGCTGAGTAATAATGCTGGCGTTAATAAACGGCCCAAGACCGATCAAAACGATAGATAGCTGGGCCAATGCTCCACCAGTCAGGATGTTTAAGAAGCCGCCAAAGTCGCTTGCCGATACCACATTTTGGATAATGTCCTTGAGTCGGCTTGGTTCGGCCAACGGCACTGGCACGTGCGCCAAGAAACGATAGGCGACGATGAGCCCGAGCACAATACCAAGGCGTTTTTGCATGTCTTTATTTTTGAGCGATCGAAGAATAATCTTCCAGTTCATATATTGTCCCTTTTGCCACTAACTACTATAACGCTATATCTAGTACAGTATACACGAATTGCTCCAGAAGCGAAAGGGTCAGCTGTCAATATGGGTAGCTTTTGGCGCAAAATTCTGCGAGAGACTCATATTTTTGTAGCTAATATCCCTTCTGCTGCCCAATATGCGGTAATAGAGTCTCATAATATATAACGCAAGACGTACCCTCTCATGGTATAATGCTAGATGTATTATTAATTTACTCTGATAATTTAGCTTATTTGGATCATGCTAAAGTTACAGAGTTGCACATACAAGGAGGAGCAATGGCTCAAAACAACCAAGGGCTCAAGATTCGGATTCGCCTCAAGGCATACGACCACAAGGTGATCGACCAATCGGCCAAGCAAATCATCGACACTGCCCTGCGCACTGGTGCAAGCGTGGCAGGCCCTGTGCCGCTACCAACACGGCGCAGCAGCTACACAGTGGTAAAGAGCCCACACGTATACAAGACTGGTGGTGAAACATTCGAGATGCGCGTTCATAAACGTCTCATCGATATCACCAACGCCACACCCAAGACAATCGACAACCTCCACAACCTCAGCTTGCCAGCTGGCGTGGATGTCGAAATCCGGATGTAGTTTGTTGTTGTAGAAGCACCTAAGAAAAGAGTGATAGCAGTTATCACTCTTTTTTATGTGCCTGACTAAACCACCTTTTACTAGGTGTGTGGCGCTGCACTCCACAGCATACCCTATAGGGTTGTGTGTTTTATGGTGTAGTTTATAGCGGCATTAATCATCTTGCAGGACAAACAAAAATACCTCCACTGTGGGAGGTATTTTTGTGAGTTTGCGAGTACTTTTGCAAACTACTTGACGATGTTGGTCACAACACCGGCGCCGACTGTGCGGCCACCTTCGCGGATAGCGAAGTCTTGACCCTTGTCCATAGCGATTGGGGCGTTCAAGGTCACCTTGAAGGTCACTTGGTCGCCTGGCATCACCATTTCCTTGTCGGCAGGGAGCTCAATCTCGCCAGTCACGTCCGTTGTGCGGAAGTAGAACTGTGGCTTGTAGCCCTTGCTAAATGGTGTGTGGCGGCCGCCCTCTTCCTTCTTGAGGATGTAGACTTCCGCCTCAAACTCGGTGTGTGGGGTGAGTGTGCCTGGAGCAACAATCACCTGACCGCGCTCGATCTGGGTGCGCTCGATACCGCGCAGCAACAGACCAGCGTTGTCACCTGCCTGACCTTGGTCGAGGCTCTTCTTGAAGGCTTCGACACCAGTCACGACAGAGGTCTGAGTTGGCTTAAGACCGACAATCTCTACTGGGTCGTTGATCTTGATGACACCCTGCTCGATACGACCGGTTGCAACTGTACCACGACCCTTGATTGAGAAGACATCCTCGATTGGCATCAAGAATGGCTTGTCGAGGTCGCGCTGAGGCAACTCGAAGTAATCGTCCATAGCAGCCACCAGCTCCATCACGGCGTCCTCTGCCTCGGTGTCGCCCTCGAGCGCCTTGGTAGCAGAACCCTTGATGATTGGTGCGTTGTCGCCATCGTAGCCGTTCTTGGTGAGCAGCTCGCGGACGTCCATCTCAACCAGCTCAACCAACTCTGGGTCGGCCAAGTCCATCTTGTTGAGGAAGACGACGATCTTTGGTACACCAACCTGGTGAGCAAGCAGCACGTGCTCGCGTGTCTGTGGCAATGGACCGTCGTTGGCGGCAACCACCAGCACAGCACCGTCAATCTGAGCGGCACCAGTAATCATGTTCTTGACATAGTCGGCGTGACCTGGCATGTCAACGTGCGCGTAGTGGCGCTTCTCCGACTCGTATTCCTGGTGGGAGCTGGCGATGGTAATACCGCGTTGCTTCTCCTCAGGAGCGTTGTCGATGTCTTCGTAGTTGCGAGGCTTGTTTACATCGCTTGGAAGACGCTTTGCCAACACGTGAGTGATGGCAGCCGTTAACGTTGTTTTACCGTGGTCGACGTGACCCATAGTACCAACGTTAATATGTGGCTTACTTCGATCGAAATCTGCCATGTAGGTAAGTACTCCTTACTTATGTTAATATTTGGTACGACGCGAGCTACTTGCCGGAGTAGAGACACTACGACAAAACGCGTCGCGCGTTAGGATTTATTATAGGGTGCGGTGGCAAAAAAGTAAAGTAGCTAGTCCCACCAAACATACCACTGTCGACTGCTATATACCTGATTTGCCAAAGCTTCAAAGGTCTCTGACCCTTGGTAGACTGCGTCGCCATATGAAAAATAGAAGAGCTCAACGGCAACTGCCTTAGCATCAGCATCGGTCTGCGCTGGACGCTCGACGTAATACTCAACAGTATCATGGCTGATAGCGGCAGGCACAGCACCGTACTTCTCATACCAATAGCGCGATACCGCCACCTGGATGGCTGGCTCGGGACAATCATTCCAACCACCCATACAGAGGTAGGCTAGTGCCTCATAGGGTGCTGTGGTTGGTAGTTTGATAATAATAACCGGATTGTCGCTATCTGCCTGGAGCGGGCTGATGAAGTCGATTGCAGCGATGTCGCCCTCTCTCGGTGACACTGAGAAGCCCGGCGCAAAATAGTCATCCACAGTAGAAGCGCGCTGAGCCTTTTTCGCTGTTTCAGCTGGCAGCTCCTGCGCGACGTGAGCAAAAAAGCTGGTACATCAATTGCTTGAGCTGCTTCCATGGTGCGCCGCACAAGCTCGGGGACTGTCTGGACGCCAGCGTTCTCTAGGCCTTCTGTTATCTCATCTAGGATGAGGTCATCGAGCGTCACAATCACAGGCGTGAAGCCCTCGTGCTTACCCTGCTCGCGGAGCTGTACATAGTGATTCGTTGCATTAACGACTTCGCATTCTACGTAGTCGACACCGCTCCCGGCAAAGAGTGTTTTAAATCGCTGCATTGTATCTGGCATAGTATTCCTCCTTGAGCGCATTATAGCATGGAGAATATCTATCAATCATTGCTGAGTGCAGCAAAGAAGGTGCGAACTTTCGGCTGAGCAGAGTGGTTGATGACCTGCGCTGGCGTGCCATCTTCGATAATCTTACCCCCGTCAAGGAAGACAATTCGCGATGCGACATCGCGCGCAAACGACATCTCGTGTGTGACGACGATCATCGTAATCCCTGTTTCGGCAAGGTGCTTGATGACCGCTAGTACCTCGTCGACCATCTCAGGGTCGAGCGCACTCGTTGGCTCATCAAAGAGCAACACTTTTGGCTGCATTGCTAAGGCACGAGCAATCGCTACTCGCTGCTTTTGCCCGCCCGAGAGATGACTGGGGTATTCTTGAGCCTTGGCGCGAAGGCCAACCAGATCGAGCATTTGAAGCGCCTGACGCTTCGCCTTGGCTCTTGATAGTTTGCGCACCTTGAGTGGTGCAAGCATGATATTTTCAAGCACGGTCATGTGCGGAAAGAGGTTAAACTGCTGGAAAACCATGCCAAGCTCAGTCCGGGCTTTGTTAAGATCGGTCGCTGGGTTGGTCATCTCAATACCGTCCACCCATACTTCCCCGCTCGTCGGTGTCTCGATCATATTAATACAGCGAAGCAGCGTGCTTTTGCCACCACCACTCGAGCCCAAGAGAACCACAACCTCTCCCCGCTTGATTGTCAGGTTAATGCCGCGCAAAACATAATTGTTGCCGTAGTGCTTGCGGAGTTGCTTGATATTAATCATGCGCTTTAAGCCTCCTCTCTACTCGATTCATCACCCACGTAAATAGCGTGGTGAGGGCAAGGTAAATCATTGCAGCGGCAAAGAGCGATTCAAAGGCGGTGGCCGTTTGGAAGCGGATATTATCAGCACCACGCATCAGATCGTTCATACCAATCCAGCCAACGACCGATGTCTCCTTAAGGAGCGAAATCCCTTCGCTGATCAGTGACGGCAATGACTGCTTGAGTGCTTGAGGCAAGATGATATAACGCATGGTTTGCCAGCGACTCAAGCCAAGCGAGCGCGCCGCTTCGACTTGTCCGTTGTCGATACTTTCGATCCCGCCGCGAATAATCTCAGCAATGTACGCACCACTGTTGATACCAAAGGCAAGGCTTGCAATCCACAGTTTTGGCACCCCACGGTACGAGCCAAATACCACGTAATACATAATGAGTAGCTGCACCAAAGCAGGTGTGCCGCGAATGACCGTGGTATAGGCATGAGACAAGCTCACCCATGGCCGCCAGCGCTGGAAGCGATGTAGCTTACATGTGCGAAATGGCTGCCAAGCAGACTGCTGCATCAGAGCGACAACCAGGCCAATCACGAGCCCAATGATTGTCGAGAAAACGGTGAGAAGGATGGTCACTTCTAGGCCGCGCCACAAGAATAGATAGCGCTCGTCGCCAAAGAGGATATCCCACACATTCATGGCCGGGCCACTCCGAAGTGTTTTTTGATGAGCTTATCGTAGCGGCCGTCACGCTTCATTGCGGCAATGCTAGCGTTTACCTCAGCGAGTAGCTTGCTATTACCCTTTTTGATAGCAATGGCGTAGTCTTCGCGTGAGAGGTTGCGCGGCAAGGCAAAGAGTTGCGGGTTTGTGGCGAGGTATTGCTGAGCTGGCCCATCATCCATAATGGCAGCGTCGATCCGCCGACTACTGAGCTCTTGCACAACACTAGCCGTCGACTGGAGTTGTACCACGTGAGCCCCACGAATCTTGTGTGCCAGTGTATCGGCTGTAGTGCCAAGCTGTACGCCAATTCTCCTGCCAATGAGGTCATCACTAGTGGCAATTGTTGAGCCGGTCTTTGGTACAATTATCTTTTGCGCTGCAGTATAGTACATGTGCGAGAACTCAGCATTCTTACGCCGATCTGGCGTGACAGTCATACCAGCTGCAATGAGGTCGATCCGCCCAGCCTGTAGCGCGGGCAAAAGACCATCAAAGGCGATCTCCTCAATTTGTAACGAACGGTTTGTGTCCTTAGCAATCTCCCGCACAAGGTCAATATCAAAGCCAACAATCTCCTGCCCCTGCTTATATTCAAACGGCTTAAAGCCAGGATCGGTGCCCAGCACGAGTGTTTTTTCCAGACCGCTACCGGCAGTCTTGGTGGTAGAGGCTGCTGGGCTCAGCTCGACATCCCAATACATATACCCTAACAAAATTACTACCATAGCAGCGAAGCCCAGCCATGTAAGCCGTGTCAGTCTGCGTTGCCGACGAGTCGATTGCGCCATGCATATAAGTATAAGCGCTTTGATAGACGGATGCAAGTACTTGTATTGTTCTATTTACCGCGCTATGATAAGAATACAAAAGCAACACATAAGGAGGCACCCTATGAGTAGTCTTACAAAATACAATCCATTTGAGGAATTGCGCGCATTGCAGCGGCAGCTGTTTGATAACCCCTTTACTACGACACTCAGCCAAGCTGTCGCGACTGACGTCTACACAGTGGATAATACACTGATTGTTGAAGCACATGTGCCGAACTTTGCTGAGGACGACCTCGATGTAAGCCTTGACAATGGTGCGCTCGTCATCCGCGGCGAACGGCACGAAAAAACCGAGGACAAACAGCGCAACTACGTCGTTCGTGAGAGCAGCACAAGCTTCTGCCGTCGTGTACAGGTACCGGATGGTAGCGATGCCAAGCAGATTAAGGCCCATCTGGAGGACGGCATCTTGAGGGTAACGGTACCACTCAAGCCACTACCTGCGCCGCAAAAAATTGCCGTCAAGAAAATAGCCAAGCACGACAAGAAAACGAAAAAGTAGTACGAGCCATAGCCTTACACCAACAAAAGCCGGCATATACGTCGGCTTTTGCGTACTATTCACCATTCCTTACACTGAGACAAGATATTAAAACACCTCTATAATAGAGGTGTTTTAATAGAGATAATACAAGAAGGCTTACTTACTGCGCTTCTCGATAATCTCCTGCGCGACGTTTGGTGGAACTTCCTCATAGTGGGCAAGCTCCATCGTGCTGGCAGCTCGGCCCTGCGACATTGAGCGAATATCGCTGGTGTAGCCAAACATGTTTGCCAGTGGCACGATAGCCTTGACGAGCTTCGCGCCACCCATCAAGTCTTCCATCGCCTCGATGCGGCCCCGGCGGCTATTGAGGTCGCCAATAATGTCACCCATGAACTCCTCGGGTGTTGTCACCTCGACCTTCATCACTGGCTCGAGCAAGACCGGGTTGGCTTTCTTGATACCTTCGCGGGCAGCCAAGTGAGCAGCCAGATTGAAGGCGAGCTCACTTGAGTCGACATCGTGGTAACTTCCGTCGTACAAGGTTGCCTTGACGTCGACAACTGGATAGCCAGCAATCACACCACCATCGAGTGTCTCCTTAATACCCTTCTGCACAGCCGGGCGGTACTCTTGTGGCACCACACCACCCTTGATTTCGTCGAAGAATTCGTAGCCCTTGCCTGGCTCGTTCGGCTCAAAGCGCACCCAGACATCACCGTATTGGCCACGACCACCAGACTGCTTGGCGTGCTTTCCTTGCGCTTCGGCTGTACCCTTGATGGTCTCGCGGTAGGCGACTTGCGGCTCACCAACATTGGCCTCAACGTTAAACTCGCGCTTCATGCGGTCGATCAAAATCTCTAGGTGAAGCTCACCCATACCGCTCATGATAGTCTGACCAGTCTCTTCGTCGGTGTAGACGCGGAAGGTTGGATCTTCTTCGGCCAGGCGCTGCAAGGCAATACCCATCTTCTCTTGATCGGCCTTGGTCTTGGGCTCTACGGCAATCGATACTGGCGGCTCGGGGAAGCTAATCGCCTCAAGAGCAATCGGGTGCGCTTGCTCACACAGAGTATGGCCCGTAAAGGTACCCTTCAGGCCCACCACAGCAGCGATGTCACCAGCACCCACGCTATCGATCTCTTCGCGCTTGTCGGCGTGCATCCGAACGATGCGGCCCACACGCTCCTTCTCACCCGTCGTTGTGTTGAGAACGTAGCTACCGGCAGTCAAGCGGCCACTGTAGACACGGATAAAAATCAGCTTACCAACGAATGGATCAGCAGCTAGCTTGAAGGCCAGTGCAGTCATTGGCTGCTTGTCATCAGGCTTGCGGCTCACTTCGTCACCAGTCTTGGGGTTCTTGCCCCAGATCTCACCAACGTCGAGTGGGCTTGGCAGGTAATCTACCATCAGGTCAAGTACCTTCTCGACGATCACGCCGCGGCCATCGCCACCTGTTACCAAGAAGAAGTCACCAGCCAAAACGCGCTGACGCAGTGCTGCCTTGAGCTCGTCAACAGTAATGGCATCCTCACCTTCGTCAAGGAACTTCATCATCAGGTCGTCATCGGCCTCAACAGCGTTCTCAACGAGCAGACTGCGAGCTCGCTTTGCCTTGTCGAGCATATCAGCTGGGATCTCACCCACCTTAAGCTCGTGGTCGGTGTAGTCATCATAGGTGTAGGCCTTCATATCGATGAGGTCTACCACACCACAGACATCCTTCTCAAAGCCAATTGGCAGGTGGATTGGGAAGGCTTGCTTGCTCAGGCGGCTATGGATCGACTCAATCGACTTGTAGAAGTCGCCACCAGTCTGATTGATCTTGTTAATGAAGCAGATGCGGGGCACACCGTATTTGTTGGCCTGGCGCCACACGGTCTCACTCTGGGCTTCTACCCCCATCTTGCCATCAAAGACGGTTACTGCGCCATCGAGTACGCGCAGGCTGCGCTCCACCTCAGCGGTAAAGTCAATGTGCCCAGGGGTGTCAATGATGTTAATCTTGTGACCCTTCCAAAAGCAGGTCACTGCTGCAGAGGTAATGGTGATCCCGCGCTCTTTTTCTTGGCTCATCCAGTCGGTGGTGGCACCACCATCATCACCGCGCACGGTACCAATCTTGTGGTTAATACCGGTGCGGTACAAAATACCTTCTGTCGTCGTCGTCTTGCCGGCGTCGATATGGGCAATAATACCAATGTTGCGAAAGTCCTGCAGAGGGACATCCTTGGGGGTTGCCATAGGGGGCTCCTTCTCTCCTTACGTGTTTTTTAGCATGAGTAATACAACTCTCAACGATTGATTATAGCATGGATTGAATGTGGGTGGTAGAGTAATTATCACCCCTGATAAACTCATCTGCAGAGACTAGCCAGGCAGCCGTTCGCCATTTTTCGACCACACCCCGTAGCGATCCGGCGCGGTGGTGCGCATTGCTTGGGGCACCGCATCGTACTCACCTGATGGCAGGCCACTCGTGTTGACATAGAGTAGCTTGTATTCGGTTTGTTGAGCATTGGTGATGTAGAGGTAGGTGTTGTTCGTTCCATCAGTGGTACTACCCTGTGTGACGCTGGGGAGCGTGGAAATGTAGGTTGGCACCAATTGGCGCAAGAATGTGGCGCTATCGCGGCGCTGGTAGGTAGGAGTAGTGCTACCGGCAGTCTTGGCAACTGGGTATGCGCCATTTTTGGCATAGTAGCGATCAAGCGCTTGACGCATTGCTGTGAGGTCGGCCACGCGGGTCCGCCCTTGTGCACCAGCCTGGATGCGTTGATACGAGACGAGTGTCAACGTAGCAAGGATGGCAATAATAACGATCACAACCAGCAACTCTACCACAGTATAGCCAGCCTGTTTTTTCTGCATCAACGGATTATTCATAGTGCTCATGCTTTGCATTATACGAAGTGCAGTGCGTTTAGGCAAGGGCCATTGCTGCCAACCTAGCTGGCAGTGTATAATGGCACTATGCAACCACGTGGATCATCCCCTTCACCTCAGTATCGACGCTCACGCCTGACACCGCGTGGGTTGGCCATTCGCTTTGCTTTGGCTGGTTTGGCGGTTGTTGCCATCGCAGCAGGGATTATTTATATCGCAACTCGGCCACATAAAGCCAAGAATACCGAGCAGCACACCGAGGCAAAAACTGGCCCACGGGAGCAGCTCACCGCCGCCAAGACGCTCGAGCGTGCCAAGAAGTACTTTAAGGGTACAGAAGCCGTTAAGTCATCACTGTCAACACCGGTCAAGGCCGAAGGTTCTCGCTTTTATTCTATTGCTACCGACCCGAGCAAAACCAAGAGTGCTGCCGCTACCCTGTCCAAGGCTGAGGCCAAGCGCAATGTTACCGCTCTAGAGCACATGCTCGACTATGATCAATTCACGCGCTATGTCGTGCAAGATGGCGACAAAGACGGCCCGTACCTCGCAGACTTTACGCGCAGCAATGGTGACGTAACCTGCCAGATTAGCAATACCCCACTTGACCCAAACGACCCGAAGAACAAAGAAACCCGCTTTGTTGAGTTCAAATGCCTCGATGCCGCCGATTACAAAGACCTCGCTAAGCAGCAAGCTCCTCTCTACAACGCCTACTCGCCTGCCGCAAGTTCGAGTTATAACGTCGGCATTGTCGGCACTATGACGGTGCGCGAGAGCAAGCTTGCTGGCTATCGCTTGGCAGAGATACCACTGGGTGGCGTACAACCCGAGTCGCACCTCTTTAATTCGCAAGGGACAGCGCTGTTTTATCAATCGAGTGATGGGCGCTGGGTATTCTTCCAGATCCGCCAAAACGATATGCTCTCCTGTGATGTCTATAAGGCTCAACTCCGCAATGCTAAGAAAGTCGACCTGCGGCAAATCTACGAAGGCGACAAATGCCGCGACCTCAGCAAAGGCGAAGTAGTGACGGTAGAGATGCCGAAGTATCGGTAGTGTGTTGATCGCACATATAGCTGACACTACACTAACTTATTTTAACTTAGTGATATCATAAATATATGAACACAATGTACGACTGCATCATCATCGGCGGAGGCATGGCAGGATTAACCTGCGCAGCACATCTCACAGATAGTGGGTTGCATGTCAAAGTACTTGAAAAGAATGATCGTCTTGGCGGGCGCATACGGTCTTTCTATGATGAAGACGTCACTATCGAAACCGGTGCATCATTTCTTGCTGGTTTTTATGACACTGCCCACAAACTCGTCAAAGATTGCGGTATGGATGCTTCCTCTCAGAAGGACAGCCAAGAGACATGGCTCTATCGTCCTACGAAGGCGCTTGGCCCAATTTGGCCGTTGAGCGCGCTCAAAACCTCGCCGTCGTTATCTCGCGCTGGCAAGTTACGCGCACTACGCGGAGTCGTTTCTATCCTCTTTGATGCAAAGCGGCTGACAACACCAGCTATTACACGCGAATTAAAACGATTTGATAATGAAACCGTTGTAACATGGGGAGAAAAGGCGTTTGGGGAAGAGGCCTACCAAAATGTGCTCGAGCCAATGGTGCGCGCACTATTCTTCTGGGATTGTGCACATACATCACGCGGATTGGTGCCTCCAATTATTAAGGGCGTCATGGAAGACCGGCATTTCTATCGTCTACCTTCTGGGATGAGTAGTCTGCCATCCGCAATCGGCGATAAGGTACCTCATGTATTAAATACACAGGTTGATGCAGTCCGTGCTGAAAGCCACCACCTCTATCGGGTCGATACATCACAAGGTACATTTAGCGCTAAATCTGTTGTTGTCGCATCACCTGCACAAGATGCAATTCGTATCCTGAAAGGCGGCGGCCTGCATTACAGCAAAAGTCTGAACGCAATTGATTATAGTTCAGTCACAGTCGGCATAATTAAAACGTCCGTTTCTGACGACCTTGGTGTTGGCAATCGAACGATTGTCATTTCAAGTGAATATGTCACACCACTTGTCGCAATTAAAGTAATTCAGACAAAGAGCAAGCCTGCATATATTCGATTCTATTGGCGGGCGCAAGGTAGCCTAGAACGGCAGCATCTCCAGCGAGAACTTGTCAACCAGCTGACTAGAATGAACTTGCCATCCGTAGCTGACGCTGCACGTCGTGGTGAGGTGGTAGACGTCGTGCGATGGGATACTGCAATTCCAGTATTTGATGTCGGCAGCGTGACACGAACAACTGCCGCACGATTTGAAGATGGACTCCCACCAGGTGTCTTTCTGGCCGGAGACTATATGAAAGCGCCCCACCTCGAGGGTGCTGCAGTAAGCGGAGTCCAGGCAGCAACCCGCGTATTGGCATATATTAGTGACCATATGTAATACTTTTAATCATAGTTAGCATCAGATCATTACTGCTATATAAAAAGAGCCCCACTCTCTCAAATGGGGCTCTTCTGCTCTAGACTAGCTTTCCCTACAGCTCATCAGTAGCGGCTGTCACTTCTGGCTCAGCCTCTTCGGCCTGGGCTTCGGCGACAAACTCATCCTCCGGAGAGTCATTCTCCTCGAGCGGCAGTGGGTGCGCACCCGTACCAACCGGTACTTTGTTACCGATGATGACGTTCTCCTTAAGACCCTTAAGGTGGTCGGCGCGGCCACTGGTGGCAGCGTTGATCAGCACGCGAGTCGTGTCTTGGAACGACGCAGCAGACAGCCAGCTATCACTCCAGATACTCACCTTGGTAATACCAAGCAGCAGCTGTGCATACTGGGCTGGCGTCTTGCCCTGGGCAACGAGCTCCTTGTTGGCATCGACCACCGATGCCTTGGAGATGATATCGCCCATGACGAAGGTGCTGTCGCCTGGATCATCAATCTGCACCCGGCTGAACATCTGCCGGACGATGATCTCAAGGTGCTTGCCAGCCACATCCTGGCCCTGCGCAGCATAGATGCGGAGCACTTCGTTGATGATATAGCGCTGGGTTGCCTCTGTGCCCTTGAGGCGCATGAGGTCGTGCAGGTTGAGCGAACCAAGCGTCAGGCGATCACCTGGCTCGACCATATCGCCCGGCTTAACGACGAGGTACATCGTACCAGGAATCTCGTAGCGGACTGGTGCTGTCGCGTTGCCTGTGAGGACAAGCGAATCACCAGTGGACTCAACCACTCCATCAAACGGTGCAGTAAGTGGCTGTGTGCCATCGTCGAATGACGCGATGATGTCGCCAACCTTCACCTTACTGCCCGATTGTACCATCACCATGCGACCGTCGAGCGGCATGCGCTCTACCTTACCCGCCTGTGGCGTGACTTGTACAACGTACTTCTTGCCATCTTCCCAAATATCGACCAAACCAGCGACTTCTGTGACGTAGGCCTGACCTTTCGGGTTACGTGCCTCAAAGAGCTCTTCGACACGCGGCAGACCCTGAGTGATGTCCGACCCGCCAACACCAGAGCTATGGAAAGTATTAAGCGTCAGCTGTGTACCTGGCTCACCGACCGACTGAGCAGCAATGACACCAACTGGCTGCGAACCATCGACGAGTTGGCCAGTTGCCATGTCGATCCCGTAACTCTTGCGTGGAATACCGTGCAAGTTCTTGGTAGAGAGGACAGACTGGATACGTACTTGATCGATCGACTGATCTGCCTCGATAGCGTTGGCAATCTCACGTGTAATAAGCTGGTCGCGGTCGAGGTGGCCTGGCACTGCCTCGGCGGTGTAGCGGCCAAACAAGCGGTTACCAAACTCGATCATTGTCTCTTCAGACTCATTGCGGTAGATAGTGAAGCCGTCATCGTCACCCTCTTCATCCTCAACGGTAAAGACATCCTGCGAGACATCGACCAAACGACGCGTGAGATAGCCAGAGTCGGCCGTCTTGAGGGCGGTATCGATAAGCCCCTTGCGAGCACCACGCGTTGCCACGAAGGCCTCCAGGCTCGACAACCCTCGCTTGAAGTTGCTACGCACTGGCAGCTCAATCTCGCGGTTAGCGGCATCCACCTGGATACCGATCATCGCACTGGCTAGCTTAATGTTGTTGACGCTACCACGAGCACCAGAGTTCACCATCGTTGCGACAGAGGTGTCCATGTGGGCCAATTGGCTGCGCAAGAAGTCCTCTACCTTGCGGTCGACGGTGCGCCAGTTGTTGACGGTCAATGTGTAGCGCTCATCCTCGGTAATGAGCCCTTGATCGAGCTGCTCCGAGATCGCAGCAGAACGTGCATCACCCTCAGCCACGAAGTCAGCAATTTCGTCGAAGCTGAGATAGTCTTCCATACCAGTCGATACCGCAGCAGTGGTGGCAAAGCGGAAGGCCAAGCCCTTCATGCGGTCAGCAGTGATAGCAGTCTCAGCAGCGCCATAACGCTCGAAAATCTGACCAAGCACTCGCTTAAGCTCTTTCTTGGTCTGGACATTGTTATTGTAAGGAAAGTCCTCTGGCAGGATCTCGTTAAAGAAGACACGCCCTAGGGTGGTTGTCCGGATCTCACCCTTAGCTCGAATGCGAATTGGGCTCTGCAAGTGGAGCTTGCCCATGTCGTAGGCGAGCTCAGCAGCCCGGCTATCAGCAAAGACAGCAACAGTGTCAGTCTGAGCTGAGGGTTTCTCGTATGTGAGGTAGTAGTTGCCGAGCACCACGTCCTGATCAATACTGAGGACTGGGCTCCCATCGGCAGGCTTCAGCAGGTTATTGACGGCACTCATCAGCTCGCGCGCTTCGGCCTGCGCCTCGGCACTGAGTGGCAAGTGGACAGCCATCTGGTCGCCATCATAGTCAGCATTAAAGCCGTTAGCGACGAGCGGGTGGAGCTGGATCGCCTTGCCCTCAACCAGCTTTGGTTGGAAGGCTTGGATACTCAAACGGTGCAGTGATGGCGCACGGTTAAGCAATACGTACTTGCCCTTGATTACCTCATCCAGCGCATCCCACACGACCGCTTCGCCCGCCTCAATCAGGCGCGTTGCACTCCGGATGTTGTGCGCATAATCGCCCTTAATGAGCCAGCTGATAACAAACGGCTTGAAGAGCTCGATTGCCATCTGCTTTGGCAAGCCACACTGGTGGATCTTGAGCTTTGGGCCCACCACAATCACCGAGCGGCCCGAGTAATCGACACGCTTACCAAGCAGATTCTGGCGGAAGCGCCCTTGCTTACCCTTGAGCATATCGCTAATACTCTTGAGGCGACGGCGCCCACCAGTTGCATTGACGGCACGGCCACCACGAGCAGCGGAGTTGTCGATCAAGCTATCAACAGCCTCTTGCAGCATGCGCTTCTCATTGTGCTGGATTACCTCTGGTGCATTGAGCTCAATGAGCTTCTTAAGGCGGTTATTACGGTTGATGACGCGGCGGTAGAGGTCGTTGAGGTCACTTGTCGCAAAACGCCCACCACTCAGGGCTACCATTGGCCGCAGGTCTGGTGGAATGACTGGCAAAACCGTCATACACAGGCTTGATGGCTTAATGCCCGCTGCCTGCATACCCTCCAGCACTTTGAGGCGCTTGAGCAGCTTTTTCTCGCGTTGGCCGCGTGCCCCTTCAACTTCTTCTTGCAGATTGGCAATGAGGGTATCGAGGTCAATATCATCAAGCAGTGTCTTGAGAGCATCACCACCCATACCAACCTTAATGAGCTCTTCGTACTCTTCGGGCAGGTTACGGTAGTCGGTGTCGCTCAGGAGGGCGCACTTTTGCAGACTCTCGAGCTGGGCTTTCTTTTGGCTGTAGGTTGCCTCAAGCTCTTCGTATTCGCGTGTTTGCTGCTCGGCAAGAGCCTTCACGTCTGCCCCATCAGCTTCAGCTTCACGCTGGAAGCGAATCTTAATGGCGGCACGTGCTGCCTCGGTCTCAGCCTCAAGGTCAGCCAAATAAGCGTCGCGTGTCTCGGCATCAACATCAAGGATGACATAGGTAGCAAAGTACGCGATCTTCTCGAGGTTGCGCACCGTAATGCCGAGCAAAAGGCTCATTGCACTGGGCGTGCCGCGCATAAACCAAATATGCGCAACAGGGGTGGCCAAGCTAATGTGCCCCATCCGCTCGCGACGCACGATCGACTTGGTGACGAGTTCACCATTTTTATCTACTGCAGCTTCGCGGCTGCGCACGCCCTTGAGCTTGCTGTCGTGTGGGTTGATGTCTTTGACTGGGCCAAAAATTCGCTCACAAAACAGGCCATCGCGCTCAGGCTTTTGAGTACGATAGTTAATCGTCTCCGGCTTGGTGACTTCGCCGTAGCTCCACTTGAGGATATCCTCGGGGCTGGCGACGGCCAAGCGTACCGCATCAAAATTGGCGATATCGTGATCTGTTACCACGTGGGACATCTTAGGCTTCCTCCTCGCTTAGGTTTTCTACTGTGTCAATATCTTGGACGGACATACCACTGTCATCGGCAATTGTGCCAATGCCGTCGGATTCATCAAGATAGGTTGCTTCGTCATCGCTCTCGTCAGATGGGACGGTTTTGTCGGCAGGGCCAGCCGCGGCAATGACGTGCTCGGCATCGACCGACTCATCAGACTCATCCAGTAGGTCAACACGCAAGCCCAAGCCTTGCAGCTCCTTGACAAGCACGTTAAAGCTCTCGGGCAGCTTTGGCCCGGCAATAGGCTCATCCTTGATGATCGCCTCGTAGGCTTTGGCACGGCCATACACGTCGTCCGACTTAATGGTCAGCATCTCTTGCAGCGTCGTCGCGGCGCCGTAAGCCTCAAGTGCCCAAACCTCCATCTCTCCGAGGCGCTGGCCACCATTTTGAGCCTTACCACCGAGTGGCTGCTGAGTCACCATGGTGTATGGGCCGGTGCTGCGGGCGTGGATCTTGTCGCTCACCATGTGGTGGAGTTTGATCATATGCATCACGCCGACCGTTGTACGCTCCTCAAATGGCTCGCCACTCAGGCCATCGTAGAGTTGGCTCTTGCCATCGCGCGCAATGCCAGCCTTTTCTAGCTCATCCTTGATGGTATCGGCTGGCACACCGTTAAACGGCGGTGTAGCAACCTTGTAGCCAAGTGCTCGTGCAGCCATGCCAAGGTGCGTCTCAAAGAGCTGACCAAGGTTCATGCGGCTTGGCACACCCAGTGGGTTAAGGATCACATCAACAGGAGTACCATCGGCCAGGTATGGCATATCCTCTACTGGCATCACGCGGGCACACACACCCTTGTTGCCGTGGCGGCCAGCTATCTTGTCACCCACACCGATCTTGCGCAATTGTGCGACAAAGATCTGAATCTGCATCAATACGCCCGTCTTGAGCTCGTGGCCATTCTCGCGGCTAAAGACCTTGACACCAACAACTTTGCCACCACCAGCATTGTTCATACGCTGGCTTGTGTCGCGCACATCCTTGGCTTTTTCGCCAAAGATTGCACGCAGCAAACGCTCCTCACTGCTGAGCTCTTGCTCGCCCTTTGGTGTAATCTTGCCGACCAAGACATCACCCGCCTTAACCTCAGAGCCAATCTGCACAATACCGCTCTCATCCAAGTGGCGAAGGCTGTCCTCACTCACATTGGGAATATCGCGTGTCACGATTTCTGGACCAAGCTTTGTCTCGCGCACCTCGACGGTGTAGTCCTTGATATTGATACTGGTAAGGGTGTCATCTTCTACCAAGCGACGGCTCAAAATCACCGCGTCGTCCATGTTGTAGCCGCCCCACGGCATAAAGGCTACCAGCAAGTCCTTACCGAGGGCGAGCTCACCATCGGCAATGGACGCGCCCTCGATGAGCGTGTCGCCCTTCGCAACGGTTTGGCCACGGCTAACCCGGACTTTTTGGTTGATACAACGATCGTCATTGCTCTTGGCAAAGTGAATCAAGTCGTAGCGCTTGACGCCATCAGCATAGCGCACCTCGACTGCTTCGCCATCAGCCCGAATCACTTCTCCATCAGCCTCGGCCGTAATGAGCTGGCTGGAGTTGCGTGCTACTTCGTGCTCAATGCCAGTGCCAACCGTTGGCGACTCTGGCTGCAAAAGCGGCACTGCCTGGCGCTGCATGTTAGAGCCAGTCAAGCTGCGGTCGATACGGTTCTTCTCGATGAATGGCACGAGGCTCGCGGTCGACCCAAGGATCTGCTTGTGTGCAGCGTCCATGTAGGTAACTTCGCTCGTATCTACCTGCCCTGGCTGGAGGAACTTGCGCGCACTAACGCGATCGCGCACAAAGGTACCATCCTCATTGAGACGAGCACCGGCGTCGGCAATCACCTCTGTTACTTCTTGCGAAGCATCGAGGTAGACGATTTCATCAGTCACGCGGCCATCAACCACCTTGAGGTATGGTGTCTCAATAAAGCCGTATTCGTTGATACGTGCGTAGGTGGCGAGGTTAAGCACCAGACCAATGTTAGCACCCTCTGGTGTCTCCACCGAGCAAATCCGGCCATAGTGGGTGGGGTGAGCATCGCGCACTTCAAAACCGGCTCGCTCGCGGCTGAGGCCACCAGGCCCCATCGAGCTCAGGCGACGCTTGTGGCTCAGCTCCGATAGTGGATTCACCTCATCAAGTAGCTGACTCAACTGGCTACTGGCGAAGAACTCGCGCACTGCTGCCACCACTGGGCGAGCATTAATCAGCTGACTTGGTGTAACCGTCTCGAGGTCACTCATGCTCATACGGTCCATTGCATTGCGCTGCATCCGGAGCATACCAACGCGGAACTGCCGTGCTACCAGCTCGCCGACCAGTTTCACGCGGCGATTGCTCAGCGAGTCGATATCATCAGCTGGCTCTTGGGTGTTGTTGAGGCGGATAAT
>CAUTJK010000004.1:0-7590 GCA_963538815.1 uncultured Candidatus Saccharibacteria bacterium
CGAGCATTGGGTACATAATGACTGGGAAGAATAGCATCAGCACGCCAAAGCCAGTTGATTTACCAAAGGACTTCGCCAGCTCGAGTGTCGACACGACAGCGACGTACAAGTTGACGAAAGGCACAAACAGCAGCAATACCCACCACTCAGGCCGACCGATGATCTGCATGAGTACAACGGCATTGTAGATAGGGATAAGGGCAGCCCAGCCTGGCTTGCCAGCCTTGGTAAACATCCGCCACATCGAGGCAAGCACGACGGCCATCACAGCAAAGCTCAGGATGAGCATGATGATGACCATCACCCACACTAGTGGACCTGCAGCACTGCTGGCCGCTGTGGTATATGGTGGGGTTGAATAATAACTCGAAGAATAATCGTAGTCCATACTACTCCATAATGATCTAATGTTAATGAATATAATATATTAGAGCAGATGGGGCGGGGTGTAGCAAATGATGGTTCGATGCGGTATACTGGCATAGTATGGCAGAAAAGCATAAGACGACGAGTGGCTACACAGACGAGATTATAGGCTGGTCGCATGAAGTGCGATACCAGGCTGATGGCATTGCAGTATCAGCGCACGTAATGCCGGTGTCATTTGAGACAGGGCTCGGCAGGCAGCTACCACCTGATACAGTAGTAGATTATGATTCGACAGTGGTGCATGAAGCAGCTATCGCTGCTGGGGTGCCGATGGATCGGTGGCGCGATGTGAGTATAGTGATTGCTCAACCCCAAGACAGCGCGCACCTTGCGCCCGGCCTTCATGGATACACAACACCACTGCAGGATGGAGCAGCTATTGCGGTGCGATACAATGCCGCACCAAAGAAAATGACGGAGATTGTAGCTCATGAGTTATATCATGCGGGTAAACGCCTTGCAGGTGCGCCATCACCACTTGATTCGCCGTATTATAACCTTGGCACGCATGCAATGCAGTGGGCGCAGCACCATCGCTGGGCTATCGCAGCAGGAGCAGTTGGAACCATGATCGCTCAAGAAATGGCTGCGGGGGCTGAGCAGGCGGTACCGCTCGAGACAGTCGCAACGCTTGGCTTATATGGTGTGATGCTCGCAGGCGGTGGTATCATCCTTGCTGCAGCGGGTAATGTGTGCAATGGAGAGGAGCGGCAGGCTCGTCGTGTAGGTCGGTGCTTTCGACGCAAGCAAGGGGCAGCGCCGGCTGTGTGGGCTCAGCAGTATCATAAAGCCGTTAGCTAAGGAGAATAAGATGAATTATAACAATATTCCAGAGAGAGAGAGCCATCAAGAGGGCGATACACCAGCAGCGCATTTGGAAATGTTGATCAATAAGGTCTTTGATCAATATAGTGATGATGTATGGCATGATGCCGAACACCGTGAGGGTGCGCAGGCACGATTGCTAGTATTAGAATCTTGCGACGAGGCAGGGAAGCGCACCAAGGTTGTCGCCGTCAAAGAGAGTATTGATGAGCGGTTAGCTTATGTAGTGCGAACAATTATTGTGCAGCAGTTGGCACCAGTGGGTAACCATCACGAACGGCGTGAATATACGATAATTAACTCAGCATATAATACGCACCATGATAATGACGTGCTTCTTGTTGTTTATCCTGATGAAGAAGCATATACACAAGCGCGCACCGCTTACGAGGCGCAGGTCTCATCTGATGATGCACACACTGCAGCGCAAAAAGCGTTGCGGGCGAAATACGAGCAGCTACAAATTCGTCGCTTGGCCAAACCTGCAGATATAGCTGCATTGGATGATGAACTAGCAACAACGACACTGCAGCCACTAGGGAAGTAAGGTTGCTCTGAAGTCTCAATGGGCTCGGTTTAATTATATTATTTGTTATGTTGATGACAAATCAGTTTGGTTGTTACTGCTCTGCCCCTTGCGCTTTCAGCTCGCGTTCGTAGCTTTGGAGGCGCTCGATAATGTCGTCGATATCGCCACCGAGGGCAGCGGGGATGTTGCTGCGGCTATAGCGGATGCGGTGGTCGGTGATGCGGTCTTGGGGGAAGTTGTAGGTACGGATCTTTTCGCTGCGGTCGCCGGTGCCCACTAGAGCGCGGCGTTCGGCGGTAAGCTTGGCGTTTTCTTCATCAATCTTGCGCTGGAGGAGGCGCGAGCGTAGGACACTCATGGCCTTCTCGCGGTTTTTGATCTGCGACTTTTCGTCTTGGTTGGTGACGATCATACCAGTGGGGAGGTGGGTGATGCGCACGGCTGAGTCGGTTGTATTGACGCTCTGCCCGCCATGGCCGCTCGAGCGGTAGATGTCGATGCGGAGGTCATTGGGGTTGATGGTAATGTCTGTCTCTTCCGCCTCGGGCAAGACTGCCACTGTGGCGGTGCTGGTGTGGATGCGCCCCTGGCTCTCGGTAACGGGCACGCGCTGCACGCGGTGCACACCACCCTCAAACTTGAGCTTGGCATAAGGTGCATCACCCGAAATCTTGAAGATGACCTCTTTGTACCCACCAGAGTCGTTGGCGGACTCGCTCAGCAGCTCAGTGCGGTAGCTATGCGCCTCGCACCAGCGCAGGTACATGCGGTAGAGCTCGGCCGCAAAGAGCGAGGCTTCGTCGCCACCCGCGCCAGCCCGAATCTCCATGATGATGTTTTTCTCGTCATTGGGGTCTTTGGGGGTGAGGAGGATGAAGAGCTCGTCGTCGAGCTGGGCAATGGTGGCTTCATCCTCGGGGATCTCGAGCTTGGCAAGCTCGGCGAGCTCATCGTTGCCCTGAGCAAGCTGACGCGCCTCAGCTAGCTGCTGCTCCACAGTGGCGCGCTTGGTGGCAGTGGCAATGATGGTCTCAAGCTCTGCAAAACGCTTATTCTTGGCGGTAAAATCGGGTGCACTATACGCATCGGGCTGGGCAAGAAACTGCTCTAGCGCAGCGCGCTCAGCCGTCAGGGTGGCGATATCGAGAGAAATTTTGGGCATATACTAATGATTATACCACGGGGGTGGCTCTTGAGCTATTGGATATACTGAAGTCGCAAAGTAACTACCAGCTCTACACAAGTGCCCATTACTCCGTCGCTTTGGTAGAAAAGAGAATATGTGTGAGGATTCAGATATTTTTGCTTGTACATGCAATTATTGCATAATAGCTTGACAAATTAAGAGAGAGAGAGTACCTTATGTGGTATTAAGTATAAGTGTAGATAGAGAGTCAACATATGCAAAGAGACAAACAGCCAGTATTGAGTCGGTTATACAAAATGCCCGAGTCAACACACGAGCAGAGTAACGATACACAAGAGAATATAGCAGCTCGGTTGCAAGATGCTATTAAAAAGCCTGAGGCTACAGAGGCATACAGCATTGGTACACTATATGGCCAGGATCACCCGCTTCGGCGTCTTGATTTATCGCTGGGTAGTGCTCTTGGTGTGTCGCTTGTGCGAGAAGATTTACTCCCAAAGTCAGTGGAAGTTACAGCAAAGTACTTTGCACCGCATGAGTATGCTGCTGATGGGTCGAACTCGGCCATGATAGCATTTGATGCATATGATCATAAACCATTTAATGATATACGAGAATCAAAAGGCTCTGTATTCTTACTGAAGCAAACAGAGGGTTCTGCAGGTAAGCTTCCTACAATGCCAACCATGGAGGATGTCACGTGGGGTGATAATTGTGCTGTTGGTGCGTATGTATCTGATGCAGGTGATATACAGTGGTTTCAGCTCGTGCATGAGCCTGCTTCTCAGACTGAAAAAACATATCCAACGATTGAAAAAATTGATCTATCTAGCCACAAAGAGCTTCAGCAGGAACTTGATAGGGAGCTCGAAACATTTATTGCATCGCGAGAGGGGATAGACCAAGCATCAGAGGATGAAGCAACATCTGCCCAAGAAGAACCTGCGGCTGAAACAGTAGAGACTAACGAGGCGCATGAGCTGCGCGAAAAAGCACACAGCATGATGGCGACAATCTTGGGTGAGATGCAAGAGCATGCCACAGAAGAAGCAGGCGAAATAACGCGCCCAAGTATCCTTGAGGATTATCTACTTGAGGGTGCTGATGACCCAGCAATGAGCGTGAAGATTATTCGAGATGGCGGCAACTGCTTTGTTGCAACACGTGAGCAGGGAGAGCCGCAAGTTGGGGTGCGCCGCGAGCACGTCGGTGGTGCAACGAATAACCCGAACCATAGTGATATCAGAACTGTCTTGCAGGGCGGTACCATACGAAGCACCGAGTACGTATGGCAAGGTCCTGATAGGGGTCACTATAAGCATACCTGGACACTAGAGGATAATCCAGAGCGGTTTTATGCCGAGCTGTGTAAAATGCACGATATTATAACAACTGACGTTACTGAGGTGCAGGCGAAAAAAGGCTTAGCAGGACGATTGGGCGAGGCGGTGTTGCGACTGCGGAAACGGAACTTTCGTGTTGTAAGGTAAAAAGCAACACGATACATGAAAAATCATATAGCAGCATAGTAGGGTCTTGAGATCATTATCTATGTTGCTATATGCTAGCGATGGACAAAATTTCTCACCAAGTTAGAGAGATAGACGCATAGGTAAACCAGTATATAGAAACGCTCACCCTCTTGAAAGAGAGTGAGCGTTATACCATTGCCCTGCAGGTGTGTTACGCAGCCTTAGCGAAATCGTCTTTACCAGCACTGGCTTGAGCGGCTTTGGCAGCCTTTTTAGCATTCTGCTTCTTGGCTTTGTTGGCCAGAGCGGCGCGGCGTGCCTCGGCAGCTTTGCGGCGTGCCTCGAAGCGGTCGACCCGGCCCTCGGTGTCGATAATCTTCTCCTCACCAGTGAAGAATGGGTGAGACTTGCTGGAGATATGGACCTTGACGAGTGGATACTCATTGCCATCTTCCCAGGTGATGGTGTCGTCGGTCGCAACCGTCGACTGCGTCAAAAACGCAAAGCCCGCCTGATCGTCGCTAAATACGACAGGGCGGTAGGTTTGTGGGTGAATACTGCTTTTCATAACCGCTATATTGTAGCAGAGAGGGTCGGGGGTTGTCAAAGCAATGCCTTGATAGCCATAAAACTAAGCTATTCTGTTGAGAAAGTGGTATTATATCAGTATCAGATAAGGAGAATATAGTATATGTCACATGCCTCAGAACATATAACATTACCAGACCATCACGAGCAGAGTGAGCCAAAAAAAGTACTCGCCTATAATGAGCAGAGTGAGCAAAAACACATCCTCAGCGAAGAAATCTATATACAGACTAAACTTAGCAAAGAATATCTTGGTGATGGTATTCGGCCAACGTATGAGGTAGATGGGCTGCGATTCTGCTTTCGCAATAGTGGCGAGGCACCACAGTTGCCGCACGCAGTGTATGCCGACCAAACGTATAAGGATCCACTGCCATCTGCCAATCAAGAAGCTGTCGCGCAACAGATTGAGCAGTATTCTACACGGAAGCTCGATAGAGACAGTTGCTTAGTTGCAACGACAACGCCAGAAGGAGTAATGAGACTGTGCGAGAGGATCATTGGTGACATTGATGAGCAATTCTTGATTGGTCGATATGAGGACGATTTGCGCCGAGGCGACATCAGTACACCACGAATACAACGCTTGACAGATGAGATGATTGCTGCGGTTGCCTTCGATGAGAATAACGACCCAGCAGAAGAATCATCTAATACTGATGGATTGGCATTGGTGGTTGCGGCGTATTGTGGTGATACGACGGCTATGCAGCTGCTTGATCAAAAGCTAAATATGTTGTATCAAACACTCGAAGCCCAGCAACGAGAAGTGGAGATTACGCTTGCTCGAGGATGGGCGACACGTCAGGAGAGTCGAGCCTTTGAGGGTTCTGAGATGCTGGGTGCAAGCGAAGTTGCGCTTGTCCACTCAACATCACATAGGGTTGAGCGTGATGATGAGGGTAATGTCATTTTGCGACCACTTGCTGCACACACTGATAGTGCGCAGCCTTATGCACGTTCTTCGCTACACTTTACGCCAAACGGGCAGGTTGCATCGCATTCGTATGGGGCATGGGATCGGAGCAATAAGCTTATTGTAACCAATATGCAAGAGATGATTGATAGAAATGGCTTGCCTGTATCGATGAATAGTTCAGATACATACTTTACGCGTAGCCCTGGTGAGGTTCTCGTGTTGCCTGGTGCACTCGTTGTCGAACCAGTTGAAGATATAGAGGATGGTAGTATTATTGCTGAGGACAGCGAGGGGTGTAAATATGTCGCGCGAGATGACTATACGGACAAGCAGAAGCAAGTGATTGCTCAGCTCGTTGTTAAATATGGGATCACCCCTGATGGATATAGCGATGAGGCGATTGTCCGCGAAGCAGCACTCCGCATGACGGAAGAACGTCTTGGCGTGCGCGAGTATACGACAATTGGGCAGAATGATGCGTTTGTGCAGCGCTATACTGCTCTTGCGGAGTCTTTGGGTGTCGGTATGATTAGTCATATGAACTCGGCTGATTATGCGATGGAGCGTGCAGTGCAAGGTTTTTCGCAGGAGAATGATTGGCATGATAATCCAACATTACACTTCTCAATGTTCCAAAATGGTAAGCTGCCATCGCTTGATGCAATGCGTACCGCGGTATGGGCTGGTTATTTACCAGCAGTCGATATTGCCAAAGCACATACAAAAGCAGACGCGCACATCAATAGCGGTCTAGAATATTAACAGCTTTCTTGTATGAGAAAATGCAGCCATACCTATGAGAATAACGCATAGTATGCTATAATTATCTCGTAACTAACCATAACGACACAGCTCCACACCACTCCATACCGTGTGGGGCAAGGCAAAAAAGGAGTAATGCGATATGGCCGTGCAGGCAGATATCAAGGCTTTGTTTGAAGCCGGTGCTCATTTTGGGCACAAGACCAGCCGGTGGCATCCGAAGATGGCACCATATATTCATAGCAAGCGGCAAGATAGCCACATCATCGACCTCGCGAAGACGGTCGAGGCACTGAATGTGGCGCTGCCTATCATTAGCAAGACAGTGGCTAGTGGCAAGCAAGTTCTCTTCGTTGGTACCAAGAAGCAGGCGAAGGACATCACGCGCCTAGCTGCCGAGGCAGTTGGCCAGCCATATGTGACCAACCGCTGGGTCGGTGGGATGCTTACTAATGTAACGACCACCACAGCGCAGATCAAGAAGCTCAAGGACTTGGAGCGCCGCATGGCCAGTGGTGACCTTGAGAAGCGCTATAACAAGCTGGAAGTCCAGCGCTACCAAGAAGAAATTGATAGCCTCAACTTCAAATACGGTGGTATCAAAGACCTTAATGGCAAGCCTGGCCTAGTATTGGTGCTTGATATCTTGGCTGACAACAACGCTTTGCGCGAGGCGAAGACCCTGGGCGTGCCAGTGATCGGTATTGTTGACACCAACGCCAACCCCGACCTGGTTGATTATCCTATCCCCGCCAACGATGATGCGATCAAGAGCCTGCAGCTGATGCTCGATTACTTCAGTGCAGCAGTTAACGAGGGCAAGGCAACGAAGGAGGAGAACTAACCATGGCGGTGACGATTGATGACATCAAGAAGCTCAAGGAGCTAACTGGCATTGGCCTGACCGATGCTAAGAAGG